>CAYGMS010000177.1:0-5417 GCA_964350905.1 uncultured Thiobacillus sp.
TCCGCTCCTTGCATTCCTGCAACATTGAGGGACTATTCATCATAGACCTTGCCTGGCTTTTGTGGAGAGCAGACACCCGGAAACCAGGTGGGCCTGGCGCAGCAACTGGCAGGGAAGAAACGGTCAGGGCAAGGCGGTGCTATACGTCCGGTTGAATCAGACCGTCAACGCCGACAGTGCGTGGTTAAGCATTCGGCATCTTGCTTGCTAACTCACCAGTATTGGGCGCGTCCGCATCCGCCTCATCCGCTTCTGGCAGCGGGTGCGGCCGCACCAGCGCGTAGCCCTGGGCGTGGTCGACGCCGATTTCCTTGAGCAGGGCAAGCGTCGGCATGGTCTCCGTGCACATGGCCACGGTTTCGATCGCCATCACGTGCGCCACCCGGTTAATCGCATCGGCCATGGCGCGCGTCAGGCGGTCTTCGACCATGGTGCGGATGAAACTGCCATCGATCTTGAGGAAATCCACCGGCAGCTGCTTGAGATAGGTAAACGCAGACATGCTGCTGCCGAAATTGTCCAGTGCAAACAGGCAGCCCTCGTGTTTGAGCGTCTGGATACACGCAATGGCACGGCTGAGATTGGCAATGGCCGCAGTCTCGGAAATTTCGAAGCACAGCATGTCGGCCGGCACCTCGTGCTCGGCCAGCAGCCCGCATACGAATTCGGCCAGACGCTCATCTGCAAGTGAACTCCCCGACAGGTTGATGGCGAATATCGGCCGTTTGTCTACCGGGGTGTGGCGCTGTCGCACCGCATGGCGGCTGATTACTTCCCGCACTACCCAGCGGTCGATGGCGGGCATCAGGTTGTAGCGCTCTGCTGCCGGCACGAAGGCCATGGGCTCGACCACCCGTCCCTCTTCGTCCAGCAGGCGCAGCAGGATCTCATGGTGCGGACGGCCCTGGCCGTGCGTGGCGAGTGGCGTGATGACCTGCTGGTAGAGGCGAAAGCGGTTGGCGTCGAGAGCGTGAGTCAGGCGTGATACCCATTGCATCTGGGTTAGCTGCTGGGTGAGCAGGGCGTCGTCCGGCTGGTATAGATGCACCCGGTTGCGACCCTGCTCCTTCGCCGCGTAGCAGGCGGCATCGGCGGCGGCAAGCGCGACGGATACGTTACCGGTGGCGGCGGACAGTGGCACCACGCCGATACTTGCACTAACCGCGAATGGCTTGCCTTCCCAGATGAAGCGATAGTCCTGCGCCGTGTCGCGCAAATCCGTGGCGATACGCAGTGCCTGGTCCAGCGGGCAATGCTCCAGCAGTACGCCAAACTCGTCACCCCCCAGCCGTGCCAGGGTGTCGCGGTCGCGCAAGCGCTCATGCAGCCGTTCCGTGATCTGTCGCAGCAACTGGTCGCCCGCAGTGTGGCCACAGGTGTCGTTCACCACCTTGAACCGGTCGAGGTCAAGATAGAGCAGTGCATGCCCATCGCCGCTTCCATGGGTTTCGGTAAGCATCCGCTCCAGCCGGCGCTCGAACTCATGGCGGTTGACCAGGCCGGTGAGCGCATCGTGCGTGGCCTGGTATGAAAGCATGTGCCTCAGGGCCTGCGCTTCGGAGACGTCGCGGAACACGATTACCGCGCCATTGACGTGTTCCGCTACAAGTCCCGCTTCACGCAAGGGCCGCACCGAATATTCCGCCGGGAATGAACTGCCGTCCTTGCGCCAGAGCAGTTCCACCAGTCCATGGGCGGGTTGGTCCTTGCGGAAAGCATTGTAAATAGGACATGCTTCATTTGGGTAGGTACTGCCATCAGCATGCGTGTGGTGAATCAGGCTGTGCATCTCGTGCCCCAGCAGTTCGTCGCGGGCATAACCGAGCATGGCCAGTGCGGCTTCGTTGACGAAGGTGCAGCGGCCCTCGTTGTCGAGCCCGTAGATGCCTTCGCCGGCCGAGTCGAGCAGCAGGCGGAAGCGTTCTTCGCTTTGCCGCAGCGCATCCTCGGCCCGCTTCTGCTCGGTGATGTCATTGAACAGAACTGCCACCCGTCCTTGCTCGGGCTTGCCGACGCGGAAGGCGTAAACATCGTAGTAGCGGCCAAGTGCTGCGGCAAGATTCTGGAACCGCACCGGCTCGCCTGTCTTTGCTACGCGGCCATAGATATCAAACCAATGGGCTTCGTGCGACGGAGCGATTTCGCGCATCCGGCGGCCGACGGCGTTCTCGATCCCGGTCTGCGCCTCGAATGCTGGATTGACCTCCACGAAACGGTAATCGATGGCCGCGCCGGAGCTGTCCGTGATCATCTCTATGACACAGAACCCCTCGTCGATTGATTCGTACAGTGTGCGATAGCGCTCCTCGCTCTGCCGCAGCGTCTGCTCGGCCTGGTGACGTTCGTCGATTTCCTTCACCAGGTTGACGTTGGCCGATCTGAGCATCTCGGTCTGCTTTTCCAGTTGGCCGGTGCGTTCGGTCACCAGTCTTTCAAGATGACGGCGATGAAAGTCGAGTTCCGCCTCGCGGCGCTTGTCTTCGGTGATGTCGATCAGTACGCCCTGCAGGAACAAGGGCACGCCAGCTGCGTCATGCACCACGCGGGCTTCATCCCGGAACCAGCGCGGCGCACCGTTGCGCATCAGCAGGCGATATTCGCAGCGCAGGGGCTCGCCGGTTTCGTAACAGTGGGTGAAGTCCGCAAGCACCCGTGCCTGGTCATCCAGGTGAATGTGCTTGAGTACGCCGCCCGGACTCGCCAGCCATTCGTCCTGAGAGTAGCCAAGCTGCTGAATCTGCGGGCTGACGTAGGTCAGGTTGCCTGGCACATCCAGCGCGGCGGTGAAGATGATCGCCGGGATCTGCTCGACCAGGGAACGGTACTGTGCTTCGGCCTGGATCAGCCGGGTTTCGGCGTGCTGCTTTTCCGTGAGCATTTGCCGCTCGCGCAGCACGCGTTGAATGACGGCCGGCAGCAGTTCCAGATACTGGCGGTTTGTATCCTTGACCAGATAGTCCTGTGCGCCGCGCCTCATGGACTCAACCGCGACTGACGCATTGTCGGCACCCGTCAGCATCATTACCGGCACCGGGATTTCGCCCAGATCGTTTCTCAGCGCAGCCAGAAACTCCAGGCCATTCATGTCAGGCAGATGGAAGTCGAGCAGCACGCAGTCCGGTTTTTGCTCATGCGCGAGCTGCAATCCCGCTCCACCGGATTCGGCCTCGCTGATGATGAATTCGAAATCCGCGTTCTGCACGAGCGCGCGACGGCAGGCCATGCGGTCGACCGTATCGTCTTCTACCACGAGCACGCGGATTTGCGGTCTGGTCATAGCGGGATTTCGCTGATGGTCCAATAGGCATTGATGGTGCGCATGACTTCCACGAACTGCTGGTAGATCACGGGCTTGGCCATGTAGCCGGCAACCCCCAGATTGAAGCTCGCCACCTTGTCCTGCTGTTCCTGCGAGGTGGTGAGCACCACCACCGGGATGGCTTTCAATGCATCGTCTTGCTTGCCCACCTGCAGGAACTCGATACCGCTCATGACGGGCATGTTGAGATCCAGCAGAATCAGGCAGGGTTTTTCGTTGTTGGGGTCACGCAGGTAGGCCAGCGCCTCCTCGCCATTTTCCCGGACCACCAGGGGGTTGGTGACGTGCAGTTCCTTCAGCGCACGCTTCACCGTCATGGCATCCACTTCGTCGTCTTCGACCAGCAGGATGGTTTGATTGGGTGTTCTCATTATGTTTTTCCTTTGTTTGCATGGGGGCTTGCCTTGTTTCGGGGCAGGGTGAAGAAGAAGGTACTGCCTTCGCCCATCCTGGATTCGACCCAGATCCGCCCACCGTACATTTCCACGATTTTCTTGACCAGGGACAGGCCGACCCCGGTGCTTTCCACCTTGTCGCGCGGGACGAGTGTCTGGAACAGCTGGAAGATGCGGTCAAAATGCCGTTCTTCAATCCCCGGGCCATTGTCGGCCACGCTGAATTTCCATTCGCTGCCCTCGGCGACGCAGCCGAAACGGATTTTCCCCTCAGGTTTGTCCATGTATTTGATGGCATTGGAGAGCAGGTTCTGGAATACCTGCTGCATGCGGGTCGGTTCGCTCACGACGGTGGGCAGGGAATTTTCGATGGTCACTGTGATGTTTGGCGGCGGCGCCAGCAGGTCGATGGTTTCGCGCACCAGACTGTTGAGATCGACCGGGGCGGCGGTTTCCTTGACCCGGCCGACCCGTGAATACAGCAGTATGCCGTCGATCAGGCTGTCCATGCGGTGCACGCGGCTGACCAGGAGGCGCATGTGTTCCTTGCCCTCGGCGTCGAACTTGTCGGCGTAATCAACGGAAAGCCAGTCCGCCAGCGAGCCGATGGCGCGCAACGGCGCCTTGAGGTCGTGGGACACGACATAGGCGAAATTCTTGAGTTCCTCGTTGGCGCTTTCCAGATCGCGCATCAGGAGCGCTTCCTGCTCTGCGATCCGTTTGCGTTCGCTGATGTCGCGCACGGTTCCGGTGAACATGCAGCGTTCGCCCTGACGCGTTTCGCCTACTGCCAGATCCATGGGGAAGGTGCTGCCATCCTTGCGCAGCCCGGTCACTTCACGGCCGATGCCGATGACTGCTTTCTTGCCGGTCTGCAGATAACGGGCGAGATAAGCATCGTGCGCCTCACGATAAGGCGAGGGCATGAGCATGGAAATGTTCTTTTCGACCACCTCGGCCATGCTGTAGCCAAATATGGCCTCGGCGGCAGGGTTGAAGCGTTCGATGATGCCGCGTTCGTCGATGGTGATAATGCCGTCCACCGCGGTATCGAAGATGGCCTGCAAGCGTGCCTCGCTTTCACGCAGCGCCGCTTCGGCCTGCTTGCGCTCGGCCATTTCGCGCACGATGAACAGAAACAGCACGCCGAAGAAAATGGCAACAGACACCAGGGCCACAAAGAAGATGATCAGCATGCGGTCGGCATTTGCCCGGGACGCATCCAGCCACTGCTGCAAACGGGTTGTTTCCCCTTTCTCCAGTTGCAGCACGGTCTCATGGATGGCAGCCATTTCCTGCTCACCATTGCCGCTCATCAGTTTGTGGCGCGCCGGCTCGAAGCCCTGCTCACGCCGTACTTGCAGCACGCCTTCCAGCAACGCGAGACGCGTGTCTATATGTTGGTTCAGCTTGTGCAGCAAGGCTTGCTGGTCGGGATCGGCGATGGTGGCGTCGCGCACCTTGCCGAGCAGCATGTAGATGCGGTCAATATAGGATTGTCGTGGCGCGAGATGGCGCTCATCGCCACTGATCAGATAGATGCGCTGTCGGGTTTCAGCCTGATTGGTCAGGGAGAAAATTTCTTCCAGGGCGGTGATGGTTTCCTGACTGTGCGTGGCCTGGGCAGAGGCACGCATGAAGCCCACGGTCGACTGATAGGCGAGCCCGCCGATGGCGGCAAGAATAGCCAGTGCTACGGTAAA
>CAYGMS010000178.1:0-5387 GCA_964350905.1 uncultured Thiobacillus sp.
ATCATGCCCTGCTCGATGATGGCGTAGGCGCGCGCGCCAACCCCGGTGCCGAGGAACAGGTCGGCAACGTCGCGCCGCCGCACCCGCATGTTGTTGATGTAATAGGTGGAATCGCCGCTGCGGTCGAGCACGCGCTTGACCGAAATCTCGGCGTATTGCGACCACTGTCCGGCGGCCCGGCCGAGTTCGTTGTTGAACGCCAGTTCGACCGAGGCGCGCGAGGCCGGCTTGCGGGTGCCGGAGCCGTTGAAGATCACGTCCTGCATCGACTCGCCGCGCAAATGCTTGGCTGAGGATTCGCCCAGCACCCAGCGCACCGCATCGATGACGTTGGATTTGCCACAGCCGTTCGGGCCCACCACGCCGGTCAGCTGCGCGGGCACGGGAATCACGGTGGGGTCAACGAAACTTTTGAAACCGGCAAGTTTGATATGGGTTAGACGCACAACGCAGGGACCTAGGCTTTTATAATGACGTGTCCGAACGCCCCGTTGGGGCTTTTTTGTGCCGCCATTCTACACCGAGCTTTTTATGTCCTCCACGCCTGCCAAAACCCTCGAAACCTTCCCCAACCCTAAAGTTGGACGTGACTTTCACATTCACATGGAAGTCCCTGAATTTACGTGTCTTTGCCCCAAGACTGGCCAGCCCGATTTCGCCACCCTGATTCTCGACTACATTCCCGACCAGACCTGTGTCGAGCTCAAGAGCCTGAAGCTGTACATGTGGAGCTTCCGCGAGGAAGGTCATTTCCATGAGGACGTCACCAACCGCATCCTCGACGACCTGGTCGGCGTGACCCGGCCGCGTTTCATGCGCCTGACTGCCAAGTTTTACGTGCGCGGCGGCATCTTCACCAACGTGGTGGCCGAACATCGCAAGGAGGGCTGGCAGCCAGCACCGCGCGTCGACCTGACGCAGTTCGAGCACCAGTCGAATACACGCGGATAAGCTTTTGTATTTTCTTGGAATTGACTTCGGGACATCGGGCGCGCGCAGCTGCGTTATCGACGCCGAAGGTGCGGTCATCGCCGAGGACGCGCGCGACTTCGGCACCCTGCAGGACTACGAACGTGCCGGCATCTGGCGCGAGGCACTGTGGGATCTGGTGGCATCGCTGCCCACCACGATTCGTTCGCACCTGTCGGACATCGCACTCGACGGCACCTCTGGAACCGTGCTCGCCTGCGACGAGGAACTCATCCCGCGCCATCCGCCGCTGCTGTACGACGACAACCGCGCGGTCGAAGAAGCGCAGCTGATTGCCCGGACCGCCACGCCCGGCCACCCCGCCGCTGCCGTCACCTCCGGCCTGGCCAAGGTGCTGTGGCTGAAAAAACGGCTCGGGCTCACCGGCGCACGGCTGTATCTCAACCAGGCTGACTGGCTGTCGGGATTGCTGACCGGCCGGGTCGGCTTTTCCGATTATCACAACGCCCTCAAAATGGGACTCGACCTCGATACCCTGGCATGGCCGGACTGGGTCGAATACCTGGCCGACGTCAACTACTTGCCGATTCCGGTTGCGCCCGGCGCCCAACTTGCCGCTATCTCGCGCCCGCGAGCCCGCTATCTCGGCGTGAATCCGGGTTGCCAGGTGCATGCCGGCACCACCGATTCCATCGCCGCCTTTCTGGCAGCTGGCGTCAGCCAAAGCGGCGATGCCGTCACCTCGCTCGGCAGCACCCTGGTACTGAAACTGCTGTCGGATACCCGGGTGGAATCGACCGAGCACGGCGTGTATTCGCACTGGTTCGGCAACCGCTGGCTGGCCGGCGGCGCGTCCAACTGCGGCGGCGCCGTGCTGCGGCAGTTTTTTGACAACCGCACCCTGGCCGCGCTCAGCGAAACCATCGACCCGGCCATCGCCAGCCCGCTCGACTACCTGCCATTGCCCCGTCCCGGTGAACGCTTCCCGGTCAACGACCCCGGCTTGGCACCGCGCCTGTCACCGCGTCCGGCCGACGATGCCGAATTCCTGCACGGCCTGCTGGAAAGCCTTGGCCGCATCGAAACACGCGGCTATGGCCTGCTGGCCGAACTCGGCGCCACGCCGCTGCGCCGGGTCGAAACCGCCGGCGGCGGCGCGCAGAATCCTGCCTGGACGCGCATCCGCCAGCGCCTGCTCGGCGTGCCGGTGAGCCGCGCCGCTCATACCGAAGCGGCGTATGGGGTGGCATTGCTGGCGCGGGACGGGAGCCAACGCTTCAAATAGGTGTGCCCTGCATCTCGCACTTGCGACTAAAGTTGTATATCAATCGTTAAGTCCATGACCTATGGTGACTTTATTCACCGCGTTGCGGACGCCATAATTCAATTCCAATAAATCCTGTCTGCCCTGCGGAAAGCCACAATGGGGAGACAGCAACATGAAAATCCGCAATCACTTGCTTGCGTGGGACGATGGACAGGCGGCACGCTATGCCGCCAGCCCCCACACCGGCGGCGTGATTTCCCCGCGTTTCCTGGTCATTCATTACACCGCCAGTAGCAGTGCGGCGAGCACGGTGGCCTGGTTCCAGAATCGCGAATCGCGAGTATCGGCCCACCTGGTGATCGCACGCGACGGCACGCCCACTCAACTCGTCCCCTTCAATCGTGAAGCCTGGCACGCGGGCCGCTCAAGCTGGGGCAGCCTGTCCGGGCTTAACCGCTACAGCATCGGCATCGAGCTCGACAATGCCGGCTGTCTGACTCGCAGCGGCGGAAAATGGGTCTCGCCGCTCACCCGCCGGGCTTATCCCGAGAGCGAAGTCACGGTCGCCATCCACAAAAATGCCCCGCCCGGCTCCCCGCCCTGCGGCTGGCATGCCTATACACCCGAGCAGATTGAAGCGACGCTGGCGTGCGGCATGGCGCTGGTCAAGCAATACGCGCTGGCGGATGTGCTCGGCCACGAAGACATTGCACCGGGCCGCAAGAGCGATCCGGGCCCCGACTTTCCGATGGAGTCGATTCGTTCCCGTCTGCAGGGTCGCGGAGATGACCATCCCGAACGCTATCGCACCACCGGGCGGCTGTTTGTCCGGAGCGGTGCCGGGCCCGGTTTCCCCCCGCTGCCGGGCACACCGATGCCGCTGGACACCGAAGTGGAAGTGTTGGCCAAGCAGGGACTGTGGTGGCAGGTCGACGTGGTGGGTGAGGTCAACGGGGTGATGGACATCGTCGGCTGGTGCCACAGCAAGTATCTGAAGGCAGTGGATGGCTGACGCACCGACCTCGTTCGACTACTGGGGCCACGTTCTCGCCAGCGAACGCGACACCATCCGCGAACCCGATGGCCGTCACGATGGCCCCAACCGGCCACTGACCGGGCTGGCTTTTTCCGGAGGCGGCATCCGCAGCGCCACTTTCAATTATCAAGGCTCCACAAAAAGAAGCGAAAGAGCGTCAGGGCACGACTGACGACACGGCACCGGATCATCGGTCATTAACCTGCGACATCATCCAGGAACGGCACAGTTCAGGCGCTTGAATGGCTGGCCGTGTTGGCTATGGTCAAAAATGAACACTCAGCCTGAACGCGTCCCAGGACTGATTCAGTGCACCCCAAACGCATCAAACTGATAACCGGGAGACCTGCATGCCCATCAAATCCGTATCGCGTTCCACCGCCCGCACGTTCAAATCCAGCGCCGAAAAGGCCACCGGCAAACGGCTCGATGCCTTTCCCGATCGTATCGATCTGCGCGACTGGTACTACCAGCCTGCGCTGATTTCCTTGCCTGACTCGCTGGTGAGTTGTCCGTTGATCAAGCCTTCGATGATTCTCGACCAGGGCAGCGAAGGTGCCTGTACCGGCTTTGCACTCGGCGCGGTGGTGAACTATTTGCGCACCAAGCAGAAACAGAAGGCGCTGGTCAGCCCGCGCATGCTGTACGAACTGGCGCGGCGCTACGATGAATGGCCGGGCGAAGCCTACGATGGCTCGTCGGCGCGTGGGGCGATCAAGGGCTGGGTCAAGCATGGCGTGTGTCTGCGTTCTGCCTGGAAAGACACCCAGCATGGCCTCACCCACATGAGCGATGCCATCATCAAACAGGCGATGGCGGTGCCGGGCGGTGCGTATTACCGCATTCAACCCTACAACGTGCGTGACATGCACATCGCGCTGAACGAAACCGGCATTCTCTATGCCACGCTGATGGTGCATTCGGGATGGGCCAATCCCGGCGCAGGCCGCGGCACCAAGCCGGTCACGGTCAGCTATGTGCATCGCGGTCGCAAGGCCACGCTCAAGCTGCCGGTGATCAAGCGCGACGGCAGCGCCGACGGCGGCCATGCCATTGCCATCGTCGGTTACACCCCGCAGGGATTCATCATCCAGAATTCGTGGGGCACCGGCTGGGGCGCGGGCGGCTTTGCCCTGCTGCCCTATGAAGACTATCTGTTGCATGCCACTGACGTGTGGGTGGCGCAAATCGGCGTGCCGGTGACGATGGACCTGTGGGCGGGCGACAAGTCGATCAGCAGCGCAGGCATGCAGCGTGCCAGCCGCACCATTCCACTGTCCGAGATCCGGCCGTATGTCATCGACGTGGCCAATAACGGCGAACTGTCGGATTCCGGCGAGTACTGGACCACCGAGTCGGATATCGAGCGCCTGTTCTGCGAAACCATTCCCGCCAAGACGCGCGGCTGGAAGAAACGCCGCATCCTGCTGTACCTGCACGGCGGGCTTAATACCGAATCCGACTCGGCCAAGCGCATCATCGCCATGCGTGATGTCATGCTGGAAAACGAGATCTATCCGCTGCACATCATGTGGGAGAGCGATTTCCTGTCCAGCGTCGCCAACCTGTTCAAGGATCTGTTCACCGAGGCCGACAAGCTCGCCGGCGGCGGCTTCCTGGAAAACCTGACCGAAGCCAAGGACCGCGTGCTCGAACTGACCCTGGCGCGCGCCGGTTTCAAGATGTGGGGCGAAATGAAGGAAAACGCCCAGCTCGCCTCCGGGCATTCGCGCAACAAGGGCGCCATCCAGCTGGTGGCGCAATACGTCGAGCAGGCCAAGAAAAAGCTCGGCAGCCAGGGCAAAACCGGCTGGGAGCTGCACATCGTCGGCCATTCGGCGGGCAGCATTTTTGCCGCCCACGCCATGCCGCTGCTGGCCAACCTGGGCGTGCCGCTCAAGAGCGTGCAGTTTCTCGCGCCCGCCATCCGCATCGACACCTTCAAGCAGGTGTTGCTGCCCAGCCTGCAGTCGGGCCACATCCCGCTGCCCAGCCTGTATCTGCTATCCGACAAACTGGAGCAAGGCGACAGTGTCGGTCCCTACGCCAAATCCCTGCTCTACCTGGTGTCGAATGCATTCGAGGGTACGCGCGGCGTCCCCATACTGGGCATGAAGACCTGTCTGGATGATGACAAGAGCCTGAGCAAACTGT
>CAYGMS010000179.1:0-5281 GCA_964350905.1 uncultured Thiobacillus sp.
GATTGGGCCCGGGTGATTGAAGCCACTGAAGCGCACTTTGGGCCTGTTGATGTTTTGGTCAACAATGCTGGTATTACGCAATCCAAATCGCTGCTGGAAACATCGTTAGATGACTACCGCCGCATACTGGAAATCAACCAGGTATCGGTGTTTATAGGGATGAAATCGGCTGTTCCGTCGATGATAAAAGCTGGGGGTGGTTCGATTGTAAACATCTCATCGATAAACGGTTTAGTGGGTGGTGCAATCGGGTATACCGATTCAAAATTTGCCGTGCGCGGCATGACAAAAGCCGCCGCGCTAGAATGTGCCGCCTACAACATCCG
This sequence comes from uncultured Thiobacillus sp., assembly GCA_964350905.1. Classification (GTDB taxonomy): domain Bacteria; phylum Pseudomonadota; class Gammaproteobacteria; order Burkholderiales; family Thiobacillaceae; genus Thiobacillus. Next base: position 327 of record CAYGMS010000179.1, read on the forward strand.
CGTCAATTCTGTTCATCCTGGCGTGATCGAAACACCGATGATCATGCAGGGTGATACCAAGGCTGCCGTGGAGGCGTTCGCCAAACACATACCGTTGAAGCGCGTTGCAAAACCAGAAGAGGTTTCAAGTCTGGTGCTATATCTGGCATCGGATGAATCGAGCTATTCGACAGGTTCTGAGTTTATCGTCGATGGTGGAATAACCGCTCGGTAGTACTGTTATTTAATCTCAGGGCCGTTGTCGCAACGTATCGCTAAGGAAATGCTGATTTACCCGTTGGAATAGACGACGGACTGGTCTACCGGTCGTCCAATTGCAGTAAGTTTATTCATTCTTTCATTCTGGAGATCCTTATGAGCCAATATCCCATCGCCGTCGTCGTCGGCAGCCTTCGCCGTGATTCGATCAATCGCAAGCTCGCGACGGCGATCGCGAAACTGGCGCCGCCCGAGTTCTCGTTCAATCAAATCGAGATCGGCGACCTGCCACACTACAACCAGGACGATGATGGCAACCCGGCTGAGTCCGTCAAGCGCCTGAAAGGCGAAATCAAGTCTGCCAGCGGGGTGCTGTTCGTCACCGCCGAATACAACCGTTCCGTTCCGGGTGTGCTCAAAAACGCGATCGACCTTGCCTCGCGCCCTTACGGCGAAAGCGTCTGGGCGGGCAAACCGGCCGGCGTGCTGGGGGCCTCGATCGGCGTCATCGGCACGGCGATGGCGCAGCAGCACTTGCGTAACATCCTCGCGTACCTGGACATGCCGACACTGGGGCAGCCCGAGGCATTCATCCATGGCAAGGAAGGCTTGTTCGACCCGTCAGGCGACATCGGTGTGGACAGCAGGAAGTTCTTGCAGGATTGGATGGACCGCTACGTCGCGTGGGTGAAAAAGCACGCCGGCCAATGACGGAGCCCAACCGCTATAGAAAACGCAGCTTTCAAAAGGGGGGGGCTGCATGGCAATTGGTACTACCTTTTTAGCGACATGGCGCCCGCGTGCGTTGGTAATCCAGCGTACCGTAACGGCGTATCTGTTGATTCCGCACGGGACGGCGAAGCACTTCACCACCGTCCTGTATAGCGATTCCTTTGACGAGCATTTTTACCGCGATGCCTAGCGACAATCAATCTGATACCCCGAAAGTAGCTTCCAGCGTCTATGCGACAGCGCTCATCGTTAGTCGGCATTACTGTCATTTCTTCGCCGTTCGAGGATACAGCGCGTGAACCCTTTGAAAAACGTCTCGGCGCTAGCCGAGGCTTTGCACCCGTTGCGCCATCCGCCCTACGCGGTGCTGTGGACGGCAACGGTTGTCACCAACATTGGTTGGTGGATGTACACCGCTGCAGCGGCTTGGCTGATGACGGACCTCAGCATCAATCCGTTGATGGTGTCGCTGGTGCAGGTCTTGTCGAGCCTGCCGATGTTTCTGCTGGCGCTGCCGGCAGGCGCACTGGCCGACATCGTCGACAAACGGCGCCTGCTGATTGCAGCGGAGTGCGCCATCACCGTTATCGCCGCGACTTTCGCGGTACTTGTCTGGCTTGACCGCATCACACCGGCGACGTTATTACTCTTCACATTCCTGCTCGGCGCTGGCGCTGCAATCGTCGCACCCCCCTTGCAGTCAATCGTCCCGCTTTTGATCAAGCGCAAAGACGAACTACCCGCCGCTGTTGCACTCAACAGCGTTGGCGTGAACATCAGCCGCGCGATCGGTCCGGCGTTAGTGGGTGTGCTGACCGTCGGCGTCGGCGTCGCCGCGCCGTTCTGGATCAATGCAGTCGCCAACTTTGGCAGCATCGGCGGATTGCTGTGGTGGCGCCCCCCGCCGACGAAGAGTAGTCGATTGCCTGCGGAACGCCTTTTTGCTGCAATCCGGACGGGCGCCCGTTACGCACGCAACAATCCACCCTTGCGCGCGACATTGTTCCGCGCGATCGGATTCTTTCTGTTTGCAAGCGCCTATTGGGCCTTGCTGCCGCTCGTTGCGCGCACGCAGATCGGTGGCGGCCCTACGCTCTATGGGATCTTGCTGAGCGCGATCGGCAGCGGCGCGATCGTCGGCGCCACGATATTGCCCCGGCTCAGAGCGACGTTCAGTCCGGACGCGCTGGTCGCTGGCGCGGCAATCGGCACCGCCCTGGCGCTCGGGATGTTCGGCATGGCACGCGAGCCGTGGACCGCGCTTGCGGCGAGTCTGCTGGCCGGCAGCTGTTGGATCGTCGCGGTCTCCAGTCTGAATGTTTCAGCGCAGTACGCGTTGTCCGATTGGGTACGCGGGCGCGGGCTCGCAATCTATGTCACCACCTTTTCCGGCGCAATGGCGCTCGGCAGCGTGCTTTGGGGAGGGCTGGCCTGCATCATCGGTCTGTCGATGACACACTTCGCTGCAGCGACGTGCGCGCTGCTCGCGATTCCGCTGACGCGGCGCTGGAAGCTGCAGGGATCCGGCGCAATCGACCTTGCACCCTCGATGCATTGGCCGGCGCCCATAGTCGCGGGTCAAATCGAAAACGATGCCGGCCCTGTGTTGGTCACCATCGAATACGCCGTGTTTCCCAACCAGCGCGAACCATTTCTCGCCGCACTCGATCACCTGTCGGCTCAGCGCCGTCGCGATGGGGCTTACGCGTGGGGTGTGTTTGAAGATACCGCAGAGCGCGGCAAATTCATCGAAACCTATCTGGTCGAATCATGGCTTGATCACCTGCGCCTGCACGAGCGTGTGACCAAGGCCGATCATGCGGTGGAGGAGTGCGTTCACAACTTCTTGATCAGCGAACCGAAGACCACGCATCTGGTCACACCTGCATGATCGCGAATCAATCTGCGTCGCACCCAGACCACCTGATCGCTTCGATTTCGGGGGAGCATGGACTCCTCCGCTATCCCATCAACGAGGAGAAACACCATGATACAAGTACGCAAGGCTTCTGACCGCGGCGTGGCCGAACACGGCTGGCTGAACTCGCGTCACACCTTTTCGTTCGCCGACTACCGGGATCCCAACCAGATCGGCTTCTCCGACCTGCGGGTGATCAACGAGGATCGCGTGGCGCCGGGCCAGGGTTTTGGCACGCACCCGCACCGTGACATGGAGATTTTTTCCTACGTGCTGGAAGGCGCGCTAGCGCACAGCGATAGCATGGGTACCGGCTCGAATATCCTGCCCGGCGACGTGCAGTTGATGAGTGCCGGCAGTGGCGTCATCCATAGCGAGTTCAACGGATCCGACGACGCACCAGTGCACTTCCTGCAGATCTGGATCGTGCCGGACCACACCGGTGGCGCGCCGGTCTACCAGCAACAACACTTCAGCGACGCGGACAAGCGTGGACGCCTGTGCCTGATTATTTCGCCGGTGGCCGCGATGGCTCGCTGCGCATCCAGCAGGACGCCCACGTCTATGCCGGTCTGTTCGACGGCGATGAAAGTACCACGTTGACGCTGGACAAGGACCGCCATGCCTACGTGCATGTCGCCCGTGGCAGCGTCGAGCTCAACGGGGTGAAACTGGAGGCCGGTGACGGCGTGCGCCTGCGCAATCCGCAGGCGTTGCAGCTAACCGCCGGCAAGGATGCCGAGGTGCTGGTGTTCGACCTGCGTCCGCAGGAAGTACCGCAGATGCCGTGAGGTTGCGCAAGTCGTCGGAAGCGTCGACGGCACGACCGACAGTTGCCCACCACAAGGAGCATCTGTCATCCGCAAGATGGCAGTCTGGTACTTCGAGCCATATGGGCCTCGATCGAGGCCTATGAGACGGTCGCCCAGGGCGGTGCACCGGTTAAACACGTGTTGATGACATAAGGAAAAACACCCATGACTACCCTTGTCCGCGAACGCCTGAAGGGGCAGAGCCACGACCTCGGCGATGGCTTCATGATCCGCCGCGTGCTGCCATCACCGAGCGGACACGCGATCGGCCCATTTATCTTCATGGACCATTCCGGACCGCTGCAATTGCCGGCAACGCAAGCGCTGGACGTGCGCCCGCACCCGCACATCGGCCTGGCCACCGTGAGCTACCTGTGGGAAGGTCGCATCGAGCACAAGGATGGACTGGGCAACACGCAGATCATCGAACCCGGCGCGGTCAACTGGATGAATGCCGGACGCGGCATCGTGCATTCCGAACGTACCGCTGCTGCAGACCGCGGCCACGCACAAACCCTGCACGGCCTGCAACTGTGGGTGGCCCTGCCGCTGGAACACGAGCGTAGCACGCCGTCGTTCGAGCACACCGATGCCGCGGCGTTGCCGGAATTGAGCATCGACGGTGTCAGCGTGCGGGTGATCGCGGGTACCGTCTACGGCGCGCGCTCGCCGGTATCGACGCTGAGCAAATTGTTCTACGTGGACGCGCACGTGCCGCAGGGCAGAACCCTGCGCGTTCCGGGCGAACATGTACAACGTGCGGCGTACCTGGTCGAGGGTGACATGCACGTCGATGGCGAACCACTGCATCTTGGCGAACTGATGGTGTTTGAACCCGGTGCAACGGTTGCGCTGAGCGCCCGCGCCGACAGCCACGTGGTGTTGCTTGGTGGCGCGCCACTGGATGCACCGCGCTATCTGTGGTGGAACTATGTCGCCAGTTCCGAAGCAGTGCTGGAGGAAGCCCGGCAAGCATGGCGCGAGCAACGCTACGCCATGGTCGAGGGCGACCCGGAGTTCATCCCGCTGCCCGACGATGACCGCCAGGCGTTACGGTTTGAAGCGGGATGAACATAATGCATGCGCATGGTATAGGTTTCTGCCATCACGCCGAACGAATGCGTGGTGAACAACAGATTCGCAATCGGGCGGCCACCCCCCAGCAACACTGCGCGGGCGCCACCGAGAGCCCACTGCAGAAAGCGGCACTTGGCCAGCGCCCCGGGTAACCTTTTCAGCCTGTTTCGGTTCATGAAGGATGCACCAGCCGCGTCTTGAGCGGGTGCCGAGACCTA
>CAYGMS010000180.1:0-5269 GCA_964350905.1 uncultured Thiobacillus sp.
GTACGGCAGCGGTTTGATAGGCCTGGGTCTTGAACTTGAGTTTCATGGGCTTTCTTTAATCAAGTTTGAGGAGTCACCGGACTCCACAAGCAGGTTTGTGGAGCGTAATAGCCGGTTTGCGCTCCACAACCATGTTTTCTTTCTGCAAATGCGCCAAGAATCCGCCCTGCAGAAAGTCGTAAGCCATTGATTTTAAATAGTTCACAACCAACTCCTTTCTGCATTCATTCTGCAAGCTTCCAGATGGGGTGCCCGCGACTACCTGTATTGCAGATACGCCCTTTGCGTCGCAGTTTGGTCAACAAATTGCCGATCTTGTCGTCCTTTTGCTCTGCTGTCAGGGCATCACTGAGCTTATCCAGCAGCAACTTGTTGACCTCCGCGCGGCTCGCCTGGCCAAACTTTTCGAGGTAATCCATCAGCAGCTTGGCGTAGAACTCATCATCCTGCGCCCGTGTCCGGATGTAGTCGGCTTTGTTCGCCGTCACTTCGGCTACGGCGGCCGACACATGGAAGTTGGGCTTGCGCCCCTCGATCAGCTTCATCCGCTTCAGGCGGCTGGCCACATCTTCCGGAATGCGAAAATTCTTCTGCACCCGATCCAGCGCCAGGATGTCAGCTAGGGGCAGGCTGGTATTAAGCATCAGCATCTGGGTGTAAGTCGGGTCCACCACACCGCCATAAATCGTCATCCGCACCGCATTCGAGTCGCCCAGATCATAGTCGGGCAGCGGCAGGTAGCGCCTGGCCTGCGACAGGTGCATGTCATGGATGCCATACCCCATCTTGTCGATCATGTTCAGGCTCGACATGGCCTCCACCAAAAAGGCATTGCGATACCGGCGCGGCAGCTTCTCGCCCAGCAGATAATCCTCTGGGGTGCCCTCGAAAAAACTGCCTTCGCTCTCGAAAATCAGCCGATCAGGCCGCTCGATCACATTGATCCGGCCATATCGGGCATAGTCCTGGTGCGCAATGCAGTTGTGCAAGGCTTCCAGTACCATCTTCTGGTCGTACTTGGAAATTTCATGCGGCACCAACTGGCCGCTGGGTAACAAGCGCAACTGGATGTTGCGTATCTTCTGATACAAGGCCGTGGTGCTCAGCAAAAAAGGCGGGCCAAAATGTTCATAGGCCCGCTCGGGGCCATCGAGCTTCCACGTCATCTGCGCCGGATGCGGCGATAATAAATAGGCCGACTCGGGCTTGCCCAGCAACAGCAAGGCAGTGCGGGTAATTTTGCCACCCTGCGTGATGCGCGCTCGATCCAAAAACCTGTCCAGCGGCCATGCCAGCACCTCGCCCGGGGCAAAGCGGTTGGCGTGCTTTTGGGCAAAGGCTTCGCGCGCTTTTTGCAGAGCAGCCGGTTCCAGATCAGCCAGCGTGGCTTGCGGCACCACCTGTGCCGTCCAATCCTGCGCGATGGTTTGCTGGCGTATCTCGTCCAGCTTGTCCAGCCCCAGCGAGGTGAGGCTTTCCCCGGCGCGAGCGTAGTAGTGCCCCTTCCAGGCAATAGGCAAGCCGCGTGGCGCGGCCGGAATCTCGAACAGCACCACGCGTCCATCCGGGTGCTGCAACTCATAAATGTTGCGGAACGTAATGCTCGGCTCTGCGTTCTCGGCAATCTGCATCTTCAGCGATTGCAGGCGCTCAATCTGCGGACGGTAGTCGCTGCCCACCACGGAGCGGGTCTTGTTGTGCACGCCAAACACCAGCCAGGCGGACTCGGCCCCGCGCAGGTTGGCCTCATTCGCCAGGGCGGAAAAGTACTCGCCAATCCTGTCCGTGCTGTAATCGTTGCCCGCCTGTTTGAACTCGACCACCTCGTTTTCCCAAGTGGCGATCAATTCAGTCAGCAACTGGCTAAGCCTTGCCTGATCCATCCCGCCCTCCTTAGATGGACTTCACTTCGGTGGCGGGCGACAGCAGCTTGAAAATCTGCTCGACGTTGATCTTGACGGCACTATCCTTGAATCCCGCGTCGCGGAACACCACGCGCAGCGGCTCCAGCTTCGCGAGCTCCTTCACGAAGGGTTCGTCGATACCACCGCTGGCATCAAAGCAGGCCGCCAGCGCATTGCCGTCAACCAGGAACACGTCTTTGCCCTGGATCGTCTGCTTGGCAATCGGCAAGGACAGGTCCACACCCCAGTCCAGCATCACCTGAAACAGCAGGTCTTCTGAAGTGCGGTCGGGCTTGATGTTGTCTACGAGAAGGTCGATTTGGCCTTTATCTAGGGCGTCGGGAGCATAGTAGACATCGGCCATGTTGGATGTGTCGATTTTCAGGACGCGGAAGCCCTTATCAATTGGCTCTCCATCCGTGATCGCCCCTGCACTATCCCGAATGCGCTTCATTGTTACTTCGGTGATGGTTCTGTAACCAGCCTTAAACGCGGCTGAGTCTTTATTGCAAAACTCAGGCAATTGCACCAAAACATACTTTCTTTTTCCACCGTCATGCGAATTTACAGCCATCGTGGCATGGGCGGTAGTTCCAGAGCCCGCAAAAAAATCCAATACAACTCCATTCGCATCGCATACCCACTCAATGATTCGATGCAGAAGGGCTACGCTCTTTTCTGTATCAAATTCTTGAGTTTCGTTCCCGCTCAGGGTGATATCCATCCAATTGTCACTAAGCAACTTTCCTTCGCTTGGTGGGACGTAGTATTGAATTACCCCGTCATCGTTTTTCCTAACAAAATTCAGTTTTATGTTCGTTGCAGTGAGATGATCGATGTAGTAGTCATCTAGCGCCAAGCCGCTATCGGCTTGGGCCAAATACTTTTTGTAGTTCTCGACCGCTTCCAAAGATCGTGATTTTTCCCAACGCCATTGGCCGGACTCGGGATGAATGCCAAGTAAGTCATAGCGCATGGTTGGCCGATCTGTGCCGCGCCAAAAAGTGTCCCACTTGCCTGGCTTTTTGTCTGCGTGTGACAGCGAAAGCTTGGGAAGCCTTACTTCAGAAGACTTCGCATACAGCAAAATGTACTCATGTCCCTGAGAAAGGGAACTTAGATCATCAAACTGGGCTTGGACATTTTTAATTCCTCGCCTAACAGAAATGGTGTTCTTATGGCTGCCTTCTCCAAATACTTCATCGCAAAGCTTTCTGAGATTGTGTACCTCATGCGAATCGATGCTAATGAAAATCAGCCCATTGTCATTCAATAGATTTCGTGCCAGTTTTAGACGTGGGTACATCATAGACAGCCAATCGGAATGGAAACGCCCGTTAGCCTCAGTATTAGTCACCAGCCGATTACCTAATTCATCCTGCTGGTTTGACCTCCTTAGGAACTCTTCAGAACCCTCTGCAAAATCGTCCTTATAGACGAAGTCATTCCCCGTGTTGTACGGCGGGTCGATGTAGATCAGTTTGATCTTGCCCAGATACGTTTCCTGCAACAGCTTCAACGCGTCGAGGTTGTCACCTTCGATGAACAGGTTCTGGGTGGTATCAAAGTCTACGCTTTCGGAGCGTACCGGGCGCAGGGTCTTGGCAATCGGCGCGTTGGCCGTCAGCAGCGCCTCGCGCTTGCCCGGCCAATTCAAGTGATAGCGCTCTTGCGGCCCCTCGACGATGGAATCCGCCAGCTCCTGGCGTAGCTGGTCGAAGTCGACGGCCAGTCTCACGCTGCCGTCCTCTCCTTTGGCCTCCGTGACACACCCTGGAAACAGCACGCGGAGCCGCAATACATTCGCTTCGGTTAGATTAGGGGAGTGCATCTTTGCCTTCTTCATCAGTCTTCCTTGTTTACCCTGTTCGCCTTTGAAGGCCCCGCAGCCTTGTAGCGTTGAGCTGCCTTTGTCCCTGCCGGATGTTCTTGAATCAATAGTCCTTCTCGTGCCATCGGATAGACGTAGCGTGAGCGAATGGTGTTCTTATTTGCATTCAGAGCCTCGCATATTTCACCAAGGCTGCAATACCGGTTTCTACAAACGGCCAGTATTGCGGCTCTTCGGGCCTCCTGCGGAGTTTTGTATTGTTTCGCCATAATCAACGCCCCTTATTTTTCTCGGTCAGCCGGTTAGTTCTGCGAGTTCACTTTTCAACCTGCGTAACTTTCCGTTGATCTCGATCTTCCGATTAAATTGCTTTTCCTTTGCCAATCTTGCGATGGTCTTCTCCACCTCTCGCTCTCTGACTCGAATTTCAAGTACTCGCCCCACCTGTTCAGCAAGGCTTTCCTGCGGACGCGCTGGCAGGGGGATCAGGCGACGCAGCATTTGCTCGTATAAGCCGCCGAGGTCCAAGGCCACGGGCATGGGGGCGCGCTCCGCGTCTGCTTTGAGCCAGCCGGTGGCGAAATAGTCGCTCACCACCCATTTGCTCGCGTCCGCCTCGTTGGGTCGCTTGTAGCACGCCACCACCTGCACCTGGTCGCCGTGGGCGAGCTCGAACAGGATGGGAAACTGGACCGCGCCATCGATGCAGCGCAGGACGTCGTGGTCGAGCTCGGGGGTCTTGAGGCTGACTGCAAACACCTGAATCTCCGGCACGCCGGGCTTGGCAGGCAGGTTGACGGTTTCCGGTGCCAGCTTGAACTGCCAGACGATTTGCTCGACCTGCTCGACGAAAAGGTTTTTCAGCCGTGTGTTGGCGCCGCTGTGCTCGTAAATCTTGTTTTTGGGCAGCGTACGGCCGAACGCCGCCTTGGCGGGATAGCTGATGAGTGCCGGGTGCTTAGCCGAAGTCATCCGCCCTCCTGTATCACCAGAAAGCTGATCAGCTCGAAGTCGTCCAGGCCCGCAATGTTGTTCACCAGCGCCGTTGTCTTGCCGCCGCTGAACAGACTGTCGAGATCCTTTTCTTCATTGACCTCGATCATCGAATGAATGGCCTTGCCCAGGAGGTCGGAATAGACCTGCATGTTCCGCCCGTCCGCCGTTTCTGCATTGAAAATCTGGCACGCCGCCGGGATGGGCTCCGAGCGCCCCCTGCAGCAGCTGCGTGCGAGATCAAGCAGGTGCTTGACCTCGGTGTGGTCGTGGATCACCTCGCCATCACGGGCGATGTAGACGAGGTAGTAAGGGTGCAGGCGATTGTGCCCCGGCTGATGAGCGGCGACGTTGACCTCAGGGTTGCGATTGCGCAGCGTGAAGATCACGCCCGGCTTCAGCCCGAGCTCAGGATTGGCCGCGACGACGGCATGCATGCCGTTGGGCATGTGGCTGGGCTCCCCGTTGGCCTTAACGAAGTTCAGTAGGTCCATGCGGAAGTCGTTCAAGCCCAGGTCGGTGATCGAGATGCCGGTCTTGA
>CAYGMS010000181.1:0-5253 GCA_964350905.1 uncultured Thiobacillus sp.
GATATTCAACCGTTGGCAGCATGAAAGAGGCGACAACTACCTTGACGCGCGCCGTCAGCTTCTCGCACCAAGCTTTGCCATTGAATGGCCCTGAGATGAATGTCTTCTTGAGCCCCGTTTCATAGCGAACATCCAGGAGTGAGAAGAAGTCAGAAGCTATGGAATTGCTTGGCCAAAAAATAGTCAGCAAAAAACCGAGTAAAATTTTCGTGTACATGACTAATTTGCCTCCGTGTATCGCCGCCATATTTTTTCCCGAATAGGACAAACGCATTTAGGCACCGTCTGATCCCATCATCAATCTGCTGCTCCGAAAGATTTGTTATAACGACAATAATTTTTCATTATTTTCATTTAAACAGGCGTCAAGCGAACGACTGAATCAGCTTAAAAAGCACACCTTCCTGCCCCTTCGATAAATCGTTCCAAAGCAAACCCACGCAAAAAAAAGTATAAAAATATTGCTCGAAGCTAAAGCCACGAGCTAATGGTGGGGTCAATAACCCCATCAACTTTGCGCCCGCTAAAATGACTGCTGTGTGGATAACCACAAAGAGCGCAATTCCAAGCGTATAACCAAAAAGATACCTGACTTCAAGTTTGTCATCCCAATTCAAAATTAGTAGGACCACGTAAGCTGCAAACGCACCAACTACAAAGATTACAAAGTCTTCTAAGAAGCTTCCCGTTGTGTTTTCTGAAATTTTAGTAGAGCGTTGAATCCCGATACCAATCGAAAATGGCACTGTTAATATGAGAAAACCAACAAGGTAAATTTTGAACTCTAGTCCGGTCATTTGTGTAAATGCTGCCTGATGATAATTGTCAATTCCTCGACTCCCACAGGTGTAAAGAAGAAGCGTGTGCGTGTGTTGCCTGCCGCAGCGGACAACGGCTTTCCACCCCCTTTGACCTCACAATAAAATGTTACGGTTTCAGAAGGGAAATCTTTAACCCCCTGCTGTTCCTTATTTGCGCTTTATGCACCAAGCCAGCGCCAGCAGCACCGGGCTGATGTAGCGCACCTGTCTACCTAGGGCAAATTCAGAAACGTGCATACTCCAGGGCCGTTGCTGTGCAATTTCTGGGATGTTGGCGAACCAGGTCTGAAACATCTCTTGCAGGCTGAACAATCAGGGACACGGTTTACAGCTTTCCTGCATGGCCGTTAACGGCCGAGCAGCCAAGGTCGACTGTCTCCGACCCGTTACGGTCATCCAAGCTGGCCACGTCAAGTGTCCGGTTGTCGGCCTTACCTTTGATCCTGCCAGCAACGGCTTCTGTAACATCTGTCTGTCTTCACATCGTTTCGGCTTTGGATTAGTATGTCAATTGCGCCGATTTGAATTTCAGCTTGCGGGCGCTTTATAAATACGGCTAAAGCGGTTCCCAAAAAACCCGTTCTAGCCGCCGAGCTGAACGGGTTTTTTTGTTTCCGGGGTTTCCCGGAGACGGTCGCCGAGTTAACCGACAACTTGCAGGGCGACGCATAAATGCTGCTAAAGCGTCGCCCGCTCTCCACCCCCATGAGCCGGCCACGCCGGCCAGACAGGGGGCAAGGAGAGCAACATGAGCAATAGTTACTTATTTACCTCGGAATCGGTTTCAGAGGGTCATCCAGACAAGGTGGCCGACCAGATTTCCGATGCCGTCCTCGATTGGGTGTTGGCGAAGGATTGCAATGCGAAAGTCGCATGCGAAACCCTGATCGCGCCTTCGCTCGTAGTGGTCGCTGGCGAATTCAAGTCCCACGTCGTCCCGAATCTCCTCGCCGAGCTTGAAACTGCCATCCCTCAGCTTTGCCGGCAAGTCATTCGGGAAATTGGTTATACCGACGCGACAACGGGCTTCGATCTTGGCAAGTGCGAGATCAAGACATCCATCAACGGCCAGTCGGATCATATAAACCAGGGTGTTGATCAGGCCGGTGGCGAAATTGGCGCGGGTGACCAGGGACTCATGTTTGGTTTCGCTTGCCGCGAAACGCCGGAGCTGATGCCGCTGCCCATCGCACTCGCTCACCGACTGATGGCCCGTCAGGCCGAACTGCGCAAGAGCGGCGCGCTACCTTGGCTAAGGCCGGACGCAAAGTCCCAAGTCACTGTGCACTACGATGGGACAAGGCCCGTTTGTGTCGAGAAGGTGGTGCTTTCGACTCAGCACGCGCCGGACATCAGCACCGACGAACTTCGGCGCGAAGTGATTCGGCAGATCATCGAACCCGTCATACCGGCGGGGCTGCGCGCACCCGGTATCCAGTATCTCGTCAATCCGACTGGCCGTTTCGAGATCGGCGGGCCGCAGGGCGACACGGGCCTTACCGGTCGCAAGATCATCGTCGATACCTACGGCGGCAGTTGCCCGCATGGCGGGGGCGCTTTCTCCGGGAAGGACTCGACCAAAGTTGACCGCTCGGCTGCTTACATGGCGCGCTACATCGCGAAGAACGTCGTGGCTGCCGGACTTGCCGAGCGTTGCACCATCCAGTTGGCTTATGCGATCGGGACGGCAGAGCCGGTCTCATTGCACGTCGATCTGCACGGCTCCGGTGCCATAGATGAAATGGCCCTCGAAGAGGCAATCCCCGTGGTATTCGACTTGACGCCGAAAGGGATCATTGAAATGCTCGATTTGCGCAGGCCGATTTATCAACGAACTGCAACCTATGGGCATTTCGGGCGGGAGCTTCCGGGGTTTACCTGGGAGCGCACCGACAGGGCTGATCTGCTCAACAGGGTGGCTCGTGATATTGCTGCGGGTGCGTCAACGTATTCAGCAGGACAATGCAATGGTGAATCAGACCTGGATTCGCGTTATCGCTCATTTGCGTGCTGGGCTGCTCGCCGCGCATGGCAACACGCGGGCAGCCCTGGAAGCGGGAAGGTCGCACTTGCAGTTCAACAGTATCTCGACGGGGAAAAGACTTTCGCTGAAGTAAAAACATTCCAAGAAAACATGGCGGGTGGACTTGCCGGTGCAGGTTGCTGTGGCGTGCCACGATGCATGCCATCCGCCTTGGCGCAGATTGCAGATTGGCACACGGCGGATGACAACGCCCGGGTCGCAGCCAATTCGGTGATGCATCATGCGGTTTCGGCCGCCGCATACGCCGCGGTTGATCGTGCGATTGAGTCTGGCAATATCGTATTGCCGGCGGATGAGGACGAGTCCAGCTATCGCATCGCCTCAGCCATCCGCCGGTATCCCGAGATCGAACAAGCCGTCAGGAACCAGGAACAGCAGTTTCTTTTGGCAAAATTGGTGGAGTGGCTGGTTGCCGTGGAAGTCCCAAAAGCGGGGGTCACCGATGAATAAACGTGAATCTGATATGGCTTAAGCAAAGCGCATTGCACCGGATGTTTTCATTCGGCGCAATAACGATTGCGCTCTACGCGGGCTGAGGTGTCGTAATTGCTGGTGTTACCAGCGCCTTCCACAGGACCAGCAAAGACCATCCGTTCCACGCCCGCCGCAATGTGGGCACCTTCCCGCCCCTTCTGCTTTCGGCTCGACGTTGCTTCCCTCGTTGCCAGTTTGTGGATAAAGGAATTTCGCCACCTCAGTAAAGTACTCAACCATTTGTTTGAAGAAGGCGTCTATCTCTTGCTTGCCCAACCGCGGACGATCAGAAGTGCTTGTGCCAGCGTGGCCGTGACGAACTCGCTGAACAAACAGAAAGAATAGGGCGTTCAGATCATTGACTTCACCCAACTCGTCTTTTCGATACTGTGATGCCAAGAAATCGTCATAATTCTTCCTAAATGCCTTGTACTGGGTAAGCAAAGCTTCAGTTCCCCAATCTGTATACTTGCTCACAAACCTAACCGCTAGCCCCCTTACGCCCTTTAGTGCGGGGTCTGCAATCGGTTGAGAAAATTCGGCCCAGCCAGCTAGAAACCGGTCGATGATCTCATTCCTCTGAGTGAGCGTAAGCTGCGTTGATCCACGGATGATGCTCTCAACTAAATACAGTGCTAGATGGTCGACTTCAACCACGAGCTCTGATGAAAGCGTCTCTTCCCCATTCTCAAGTATCTCAGCAAGCCGCCAAGTGGCTTGGCGATGCCTGAGAATGAGCGAAGTGACTTGCTCCTGCAGAATCAAAGGGCTCAGTGTCCAATTTTCCAATTTCACAGATCAAGCCTTCTTTTCTCTCTGACTGGCGCTGCCTCACCTTCATCTCAAGTCTTGCCCTGCCTCGCGGCCTCACCTCACGTCTTAGACCGGTCACTTTCCGCCTTCGCAAAGAAGGGCGAATTGCCCAGCGACTGGTTCCGGTCCGGTTCAACTCCGGCAATCATCTATGGTAGCAGCAGATATGTTCACTGCAGAGGCATGCGTCCCTCCAGAATCATGCGCTGCGCAGTAAACGCGTTCATGCACCGGTCACCTGTGTCCTGGTTCTCTTGGCAGGTTCGAATCTTGACCATCCGTTCTTCGTGATGGTTAATGTAGTAGTTCACCGTACGCTCCTCCCGGAGGCAGCTATACAGCAGCATAGCGACCACTATCGCAACAATCCATGGCATGTTCCCCTCCCATCGGATAACGACAACAACATTCTATCCTCTGGATGACTATCAGCGTGCGTCAGCATGCTTGGTATAAGTTTTGGACCGCTGAAAGTGCACTTTCATCAACCGATTATCTCCACCACGTTGCATGTCTGCTTAGGATCGTCCAACAGACATCTACATAGAACACATTAAATACTGACTGGAATTTGGCCGCTAATGCTGTTTGAGAGTGTCTAGTAAACTGAGGGCAGTTAAATATGTTGGGGAGGATATACAAGTGACAAAGGAAATCGTCATGCGCTTTCTTCTTGCTTCATTACTTCTCGCGCCAGCACTCGCTTATGCCGTGGTATACGAGTGGGTTGATCCCAAGTCAAAAACCAAATATATGGAAGGGGACATGCCGGAATGCTATGCAAATCCTGCTCCTGGGTGCCCGAGGATCAAGGTATATCAGGACGGCCATCTCATCGATGACACCGGAAGTAAGGCGCGTGATGCCGCCGCCGTTCATCGGGCCACACTTGAAGAGCGCGAGGCCAGTCTTGCGCGACTGCGATCAATACGGACCGAATCTAACCGCTCTGCGCAGCAGGCCAGTGCAGATGCCAAGGAAGCAGAAAATAAATCTTATCAAAAGAAACAAAGGCAGGTCAGGGAAGATATAAGAACCAAAAGCGAACACTTCAAGGCCACAATAGATCGGATAACCCGACCTTAATCATCTGTGTGTATT
>CAYGMS010000182.1:0-4256 GCA_964350905.1 uncultured Thiobacillus sp.
GACGCATAGAGTGCATGTACCTTGGTGAGCATGGCGTTCATCCGCCCAACTGGCGGTGTCAGGGCAGATAGTCTGGCTGTAGCCAGCGAAAAGGAGGTGCCTGTGTCAGCAATGTATTGGCAAAGAGTTGTAGTGGCCATGCCGGCAAGAAACGGCCAGGCGCCCACATTCCAGTCGCGGTTGCCGCCCCATTTAAGGATGTCTCGGCAGGTGTTTAAGGTATCGCTGTTGCTATGACCAACAGCGGCACGAAGTGCAGCAGATAAGGTAGTTAAGCGCGTTTTCGTTTCAGACCAGTCACCCTTATGCATGCCGGCTGACTTCCAAGTGTAGTGTTTAAGTACGTCTTCGATTCCCTTGACGCGAACCTTTACCCCCCTCGGAACAAAACGGGACTTTTTGATATTCAAACAAATTGGAAAAGTCAAAAGAGAAAAAGATTTTTTTCCTTCAGCATGGCCAGGGCGAATGACAGGGAAGTCTCCTTCGCTTGGATTCGCTAACCAATTTATAAAATCGTCGACGTTCTCGTCTGCAAGAAACAAAGCCTTAGTCATTTTGTTTGTTCCTCATTATTTCTATTCCCTCTGAAATCAAATTTTAGTGGAGTCCTAACTTAACGGCTTATTCATTCTCATCCTTAAGTCCTGACAGCCTGGATCCCCGAGCTATGTAGCCAGGCCACATCCCGCCTTACACAACCGGGCCGGGATGCGCATCGAGAAACGCCCGCGCACTTTCCGGCAAACAATCCGGATTAAGGTGCCGGGCGCGCTCATAGGTTACGATCGCTTCCCGGGTGCAGCCCAGGGTTTCGTACACTTCACCCAGTTCCAGCAGTGTCTGGATGTCCTCGGGCGTGTTGCTCATCATCGGGATAAGCGATTTTCCCAACAGCACATACGTCTCTCGCATTTTTTTGGTGAATGCTTGCACCATTTGTTTGGTTGGATCGGTTGTCATTCTTCAACTCGGTCAGCATTGGCGAAGGGAAGCGCCTCATGCCTATCTTTCATTGACTGCATTGATGGTGAACAGGATCGCCGGCGTTGCGACAGCATGGGTCGCGCATTCATTTACGCGGCCCCCTTCCTGAAGAAATGCGTCAGTTTCACCATGGCCAGTGTGTCGCGTTCGCAATAGCTGAGTAGGGATTTACGCAGGCTGGTTCGGCGTGTGTTTGGCAAGTCCGGATTCATCAGTTCAGCAAAAATTTGCATGGCCTGCTTGCCGCCACCGACTTCAAGGTTGTCATAAGCCAGTTCCGGGGCGAAGGTGGGCAGCACATCCTTGATTGAATACGAACCCATCATGTCGGGATGGTAGTAACACTGCCGGGTCATCGGCAGTAGATCGACGATCCACTCGATCGCTTCGTTGAGCACTGGAGCGAGATCGGGAAAGCGTTCTGCCATGTTCTGCATGTGGGTGCGCTCGGTGCCGGCGTTGTAGACAAACACCGGCCCGATTCGGCTCAGTGCGGCGGCAAGCGACTCGGCGAAGGCACGGCGCGGATCGTCGGTGCCGGACGCCAAAAATTCGTGGTGCGTGACTGAGCCATCTTTTTCTTCCGTGTGACAGGACCACTGGAGTGGCACATGTTCATAAGGCCGGGTGCCGCGCCAGAGGGGAACGGCGGGGTTGATGGTCTCGAAGTCGATGAAATGGCGCGGGTAACCCAGCCGCCGCATGGATTCTGTTGCCTCGGAATCAAGTTCGGCCTGGCCGCTGATGCTGACTCGACGGATCCGTTCGTGCGTGTACAGATCAAGCCGGTCGGGCGGGATATCACGCACATCTTCTATCCCTTCGCTGCGCAGCTCGTCAGCGAGTTTGCCTACGTAAGGCAGCATCTCCACGGGATAATGCGCTTTCGGGCGCTGCGATTCGGCTGTGCAGGCGTCGAGGAATGGACAGCCGTAGGGTTTTTGGCACTGTTTGCCGACATCGATGGTCGGCTTGTCGCCCGCAAGCGTCTGCCGGGCAGCGTGTATCCAGCCGGGAATCTCCGATTCAAGCTTACTTGCTGTCACGCTGACATCGACCTGCTTCAACAACCCGGCGTAATTGCCGTCGCCTTGATAGACGAAAGTCGTGTCGATGCAGGCCACCTTGATAGACGTGATGGGCACGCCGGATTGACGCGCGACCCAGTACTGGATGGCGGTATCGTCCAGGTGATAGGGTTTGACTGTCGTGGAGGACTTGACCTCGACCATGCGGTAGCCGTCCGCATCGGGCAGCAGCAGGTCGGCGCGCACCACCACCTCGTCGGCCAGGAATGTGGCTTCGAAGATGGGGTGGGGCGATCCGGCAAGCGCGCGTTCCGTATCCGCAAGCTGCTGCGCCCGGGAGGTTGCATCGATCATGATCCCATCCGGGTAAAAGGCACGTGCCAAGGCGCCCACCTGATTGCCCACGTCGAAACGCGCTTGCATCTTCGCATCCGTGACGGCAAGTTGTGGCTGATTGATTTCCAGCCACAGACGCTTGGGGCACTGACGGTGGTTCAGGATTTTTGATTTCGACAGGGCGGTCATGAGGTTTCCTTGTTCGATCCGGGAGTGGCCATCATGGCAAACGGTTTGACAACATGTGTCGAAAATCGCTTCATGCTTCGCCCTTCTCGAAGAAATGCACCAGTTCCACCATGGCCAGCGTGTCGCGTTCGCAATAGCTGAGCAGGGCGTTCCTGAGGGCGGTATGCCGGGCGGGCGAAAGGACTGAATTCAATAGTTCGCCAAAAATCTGCATGGCCTGCGTGCCGCTATCGACTTCGAGGTTGTCATACGCCAGCTCGGGGGCGATGGTGGGCAGGACATCCTTGATCGAAAATGAGCCCATCATGTCTGGGTGGTAGTAGTGCTCCCGTGTGATCGGCAACAAGTCGACGATGCGCCCGATCGCTGCGTTGAGTGCTGGGGCGAGATCGGGAAAGTGCAATGCCAGGTTCCGCATATGGCTGCGTTCTGTGCCGGCGTTGTAGACAAAAATCGGGCCGGTCTGTCCTAGTGCCTTAACGAGCGATTCGGCAAACGCCCGGCGTGGGTCCTCAATGTCCGAAGCCAGAAACTCCTGGTGATCGATGACGCCCCGTTTTTTCTCCACATGGCATGACCACTGGAATGGAACAGGCTGGTAGGGGCGCGCGTTGGCCCAGATCGGAACAGCCAGGTTGACGGTCTCGAAATCCAGGTAGTAGCGGGGGTAACCCAGCTGACGAAACTGGGCCAGAATACCGGGGCTGAGCTCTTTCCTGCCGCTGATACAGGCCCGGCGGATGCGCTCGTGCAAAGGACTCTTTAGCCGTCCCGGGGGAATCTCGCGCACATCATCATAGCCCTCGACGCGAAGATCGATGGCGAGCGTTTCTGACCAGGGCAGAATTTCAACAGGGTAGTGGACGCCTGCTGTCACGTCAGGCTTTGGTGAGCAGGCATGCAGAAACGGGCAGGGGTACGGCGTGAGACATTGGTCACCGGCGTCGACCGACGGCTCGCCATGCTCAAGCGTTTGTCTGGCTGCCTCTACCCAGCCGGGGATGTGCTGTTCGAAACTTCTTGTCGTGGCGGTGACATCGACTTGCTTCAGTAAACCTTCGTAGTTTCCGTCTCCTTTGTAGGCAAAGGATTTGTCGATGACGGCCACATCCACTCGTGTAAGCGGAACCCCTGCCCGCCGCGCCACCCAGGCCTGAATGGCTGCATCGTCAAGGTGATAGGGTTTGACCTCGGTGGAGGACTTGACCTCGACCATACGGAAGCCGCCAGCATCCGGCAGCAGCAGGTCGACCCGCACCAGCACGCCTTCGGCTTCGAAGGTGGCCTCGAAGACCGGGCGCGGCGCACCAGCGAGGATGCGCTTTGTTTCGGCAAGCTGCTGCGCTCCGGATGGTGCATCGACCAGCACGCCGTCCGGATAGAAGGTGCGGGCAAGCTCGCCTACCTGATTGCCGGTGTCGAACCGCGCCTGCATGCCGGCATCCACCTCCGCGAGTTGGGGGCGATAGGCCTGCAGCCACAGTCGCCTGGGGCATTGGCGATGGTACTGAATGCGTGATTTGGATAATCCAATCATGGTGTTCGGATTCATTTTCATCACATAAAACCTAACGGTTTCCGGTTATCTTTCTTGATGCTGCACTCCGCTTCCAGAGCGGCGATCAGCGCATCGACACTGGCGATGGGGCGAAAGCGATGCTGCCGCGTGACCGCAGCGACATCACCTGGGGTCAGGTTGCCAAGCCGTGCCACGGT
>CAYGMS010000182.1:4266-5238 GCA_964350905.1 uncultured Thiobacillus sp.
GGGTCGGGCAGGCCAAGTGACTGACGATGCACTTCGAACAGATCCCATGCCTGCGCCGGACGCAGGTAGTCGAACTTCACCTTGAGGTCGAAGCGGCGCAGCGCGGCCTGATCCAGGCCATCCATCAGATTGGTCGAGGCGATGAACACCCCCTGGAAGGATTCCATCTGCGTCAGCATTTCGTTGACCGCGGTGACCTCCCACGAGCGCTGGGCACGCTGGCGATCCTGTAGAAAGCTGTCCACTTCGTCGAGCAGCAGGACTGCGCCTTCGGCAGTGGCTTCACGGAACACCTTCGCGAGGTTGCGCTCGGTCTGGCCAATATAGGGCGAGACGATGTCCGACACTTTTTTGGCGTGCAGCGGCACATCGAGCTGGGTGGCGAGCCAGCGTCCGAAGGCGGTCTTGCCGGTGCCGGGCGGGCCGTACAGGCAGATACGCCCGGTGCGTGCCTCTACGAGGCCGGCTGCCACCGCGCCAAGATCGACGTCGGCGGCAATGTGGCGAGGGTCGTAGCTGGCAGGCAGCGCAGCCGCTTCGACTTGGGACAGGCCGGCGTGGCCCTGCGCCTCCAGTGTGCTTTCAATCAGCCGCTCGAGGACTGCGCTGGTGCGGTTGGCGGGAAGGTCGGCCTGTACCGTGCGAACTACGCGGGCCGCGCGCTGGACGACCGCGGGCGCCAGACCACGTGCCTCGATCAGGCGACTGCGGGTGGTCGCATCGATCAGGTCGCCGCAGGCTTCGTCAAGCAGACGTTCGCGCTGCCGGCCCTGTGGAAGCGGCATCTCCAGCACGACGTCGAAGCGGCGCAAAAAAGCGGCGTCCATGCACTCCACGTTGTTCGACAGCCAGATGACAGGAACCGGATTGCTTTCAAGCAGACGGTTCATCCAGGCCTTGTGCGACTGGGCCGCACCTTTATTCTTGTAAAGGCTCCAGCCGCCATCGAACACGTCTTCGGCTTCGTCGAAC
>CAYGMS010000183.1:0-5232 GCA_964350905.1 uncultured Thiobacillus sp.
GCGCTCACCAGCAAACCCTTCCGCTACAAGGCCCGTTCCTGGGAATTGTCCCGCCGTCATTCGATCAGCCCGCACGACAGCCTGGGTTCCAATCTGGAAGTCCACGTCAAGGACAACAAGGTCATGCGGGTGGTGCCGCGCGAGAACGAGGATGTGAATGAATGCTGGCTGGCCGACCGAGACCGCTATTCCTACGAAGGCCTGAACACGGCCGAGCGCCTGACCGAGCCGATGATCAAGCAGGATGGGCAATGGGTTGAAACCAGTTGGCAGACTGCGCTTGAGTTTGTTGCCGACAAACTGAAAGCGCTCCCGGCCGACCAGATCGGTGCCTTGAGCACCCCGCATCGTCCGGCTGAAGAACTGTTCCTGCTGCAGAAACTGATGCGTGGCCTGGGCAGCGGTAACGTTGACCATCGTTTGCGGCAGTCCGATTTTTCGCTTGACGACAACACGCATGGCGGATTCTGGCTGGGCATGCCGGTGACCTACATGTCGCGTCTGAACCGCATGCTGGTGGTGGGCTCCAATCTGCGCAAGGACCATCCGTTGATGGCCCACCGTATCCGTGAATCGGTGCGCTGGAACGGCCAGCTCAACCTGATCAACGCTGCCGAGGACGAATTCCTCGGCAAGGTGCACGCCAAGCGCATCGTTGCGCCGTCGCAGCTTGCTGCGGCGCTGGCGGGGGTGTGCCGTGCGCTGGCCGAAATGAAGAACCTGCCTGTACCAGACCGTGCCGCACCGTATTTTGAGAGCGGCGGCGTGGTTGACGATATCGCCCGCAAGATGGCTGAGAGCCTGGCAGGAGGCGAAACGCGCGCAGTCTTCCTCGGCAATATGGCCCAGCACCATCCGAGTTATTCGCAAATCCACGCGCTGGCACAGGAAGTGGCCCGGCTTGCAGGTGCAAGCTTTGGGGTATTGGGTGAGGCGGCCAACAGCGTCGGCGCGGTTGCCGTCGGTGCGGTGCCGGGCTGCGGTCCCTTGGGCCAACCCGCCATCAAGGGGCTGAATGCCCAGCAGATGCTGGCCCAGCCGCTACGCGCCTATCTGATGCTGGGGGTTGAGGCCGAACTCGATACCCACGACCCCGTGACAGCCCTGGAGAGCATCAATGCGGCGGAACTGGTCGTACTGATGTCACCCTACAAGGGTAAATCACTCGATTACGCCGATGTGTTGCTGCCGATTGCGCCGTGGACCGAAACCTCGGGAACGTTCATCAATACCGAAGGCCGGGTGCAGAGCTTCAATGCCGTGGTAAAACCGCTTGGTGACACGCGACCGGCATGGAAAGTGCTGCGTGTGCTGGGCAATCTGCTGGGTTTGGCTGGCTTCGATCACAACGATTCCAGGGAAGTATTGCTCGATGCGCTGGGCGAGACACCGGTCGGCTCGGTGCAGGCTTTCCTGACCAATGAGGTCAACAACGTGGCGATGGTGCCGCCGCAGGCTGTCAATGGTCTGGAGCGTGTAGCCGAGGTGCCGATTTATCAAACCGATGCCGTGGTGCGTCGTGCGCCTTCGTTGCAGCTGACGCTGGATGCAGCCCTGCCCGTGGCGCGGATGCACGGCGACCTGATTGCACGGCTCGGACTGAAGGAAAATGGCCGCGTATCGGTGCGCCAGACCACCCGGGCATTGACCCTGAAAGTCGAGCGCGATGATTTGCTGCCCGACAACTGTGTGCGTATTCCCTGTGGCCATCCGCTGACGGCAAGCCTGGGTCCGATGTTCGGCGCAATCACGGCGGAGCCAGTCTGATGGAAGCCGGATTCATGCAAAGCCTGGACTGGGCAGCCATTCAATCAGTCGTCTGGACGCTGATCAAGATCATGGCGATCGTGGTGCCATTGATGCTGGGCGTGGCGTATCTGACCTATGCCGAGCGCAAGGTCATCGGCTGGATGCAGGTGCGTATCGGTCCGAACCGGGTCGGCTTCCAGGGATTGCTGCAGCCGATTGCCGACGGTCTGAAATTGCTGATGAAGGAAATCATCATTCCTTCCGGCGCCAACAAGGGCTTGTTCATCCTCGGACCCGTCCTGGTGATTGCCCCTGCGCTGGCCGCATGGGCGGTGATCCCGTTCACCGACACGCTGGTGCTGGCCAACATCAACGCCGGCCTGCTGTATGTGTTGGCGATCACCTCGATGGGCGTCTACGGCGTCATCATCGCGGGCTGGGCATCCAACTCCAAATACGCGTTCCTTGGTGCCATGCGTTCGGCGGCACAGATGGTGTCGTATGAAATTGCCATGGGCTTTGCATTGGTCGGCGTGCTGATGGCAGCGCAGTCGCTGAACATCATCGACATCGTGCAAGGCCAGACGGGCGGACTGCATCAATGGTACATCTGGCCGCTGTTCCCCTTGTTCGTGGTGTATCTGATTGCGGGGGTGGCCGAAACCAACCGTGCGCCGTTCGACGTCGCCGAGGGTGAATCCGAAATCGTTGCCGGTTTCCACGTCGAATATTCCGGCATGGCGTTTGCGGTGTTCTTCCTTGCCGAATACGCCAACATGATTCTGATCGCCACCTTGACCGCGCTGATGTTCCTCGGCGGCTGGTTATCGCCAGTGGGGTTTCTGCCCGATGGCATCGTATGGTTGCTCCTGAAAGCCTGCTTTGTGCTGTTCCTGTTCCTGTGGTTTCGCGCCACTTTCCCGCGCTATCGCTATGACCAGATCATGCGCCTGGGCTGGAAGGTGTTCATTCCCATCACCATCGTCTGGATCGTCGTGGTCGGCGGCATGATGCAGACGCCGTATGGTTATCTCTTCCATTGAGCGCGCCGTGATCCTAAAAACCGCAGTTGACCGCTTATCATGCTTCAAAGGCCATATGAAAATTGAGTTCCGTGCCTTCGATGCAGTGTGCCTGTTAGGTGAGTACGCTACGTACTCGCTGGCACGTCCAGTCAAGCGCCTTGCTTTGTCGCTCCTCCTTGCCTACCCCGGTAGGCAGCGTCATCGCTTCGCGCCAGCCACTCGCCTGAACGCGCCATCGAGTGCGTCCAACTACGGTTTCTAGGATGAAACGGATCACGAATTTCTTCGGCAGCCTGCTATTGATCGAACTGCTGCGCGGCATGATGCTCACCGGGCGTCACCTGTTTGCGCGCAAGATCACGGTGCAGTATCCGGAAGAGAAAACCCCGCAGTCACCGCGTTTTCGTGGCCTGCATGCCTTGCGTCGGTATCCCAACGGCGAGGAGCGCTGCATCGCCTGCAAGCTGTGTGAAGCGGTATGCCCGGCGCTGGCCATCACCATCGAGTCGGAAAAGCGCGATGATGGCACGCGCCGCACCACGCGTTATGACATCGACCTGACCAAGTGCATCTTCTGCGGCTTTTGCGAGGAATCCTGTCCGGTCGACTCCATCGTCGAAACCCGCATCCTCGAATATCACGGTGAAAAGCGCGGCGACCTGTATTACACCAAGCCCATGCTGCTCGCCATTGGCGACCAGCATGAAGAACAGATTGCGAAAGACCGTGCTGCAGACGCCAGGTACCGCTAACGTCGAGCATTGATGACATCCACCATGACTTATACGACAGCGATCTTTTACTTTCTCGCCACCATCCTGGTGCTTGCCGGGCTGCGCGTGATTACTGCGCGCAATCCGGTTCATGCTGCGCTATCCCTGGTGCTGGCCTTCTTTACGGCAGCAGGCCTGTGGATACTGCTGGAGGCCGAATTCCTCGCCATCACGCTGGTGCTGGTTTACGTCGGTGCGGTGATGGTGCTGTTCCTGTTCGTGGTGATGATGCTCGACATCAATCTGGACAAGCTGCGTGAAGGTTTCTGGAAAGCCCTGCCGTTTGCTGGTCCGATGGCGGCTCTGATCGTGTTTGAGATGGTGTTGATCCTGGGCAGCCGCCATTTCGGCCTCGATGTGATGGGCACCCCGACGCCCCATCCTGCCGACTACAGTAATACCAAGGAACTCGGGCGGTTGATTTATACCGACTATGTCTATGCGTTTGAACTGGCTGCGGTGATCTTGCTGGTGGCGATTGTCGCTGCCATCGCGTTGACGCTGCGCCGCCGCAAGGACAGCAAGTACATCGACCCGGCCGAACAGGTGAAGGTCAAGCGCAACGACCGCCTGCGCATCGTGAAAATGCAGGCAGTAAAAAACAAGGGTGAGCAGAAGCCGGCTGAACAGAAGCCGGAAGCAGGGGAAACGGGCGCATGATTTCCTTATCGCACTACCTGGTACTGGGCGGCATCCTGTTCGCCATCAGCGTGCTGGGCATCTTCCTCAATCGCAAGAACGTGATCGTCCTCTTGATGGCGATCGAACTGATGCTGTTGGCGGTGAACATGAACTTCATCGCGTTTTCGCATTATCTCGGCGATATCCACGGCCAGATCTTCGTCTTTTTCATTCTCACTGTCGCGGCGGCAGAATCCGCCATCGGTCTGGCGATTCTGGTGGTGTTGTTCCGCAGCCTGCACACGATCAATGTCGATGACCTCGACCAACTGAAAGGCTGATGCGCGTGGACATGCAGACGCTTTATCTCATCGTGCCACTGGCGCCATTATTCGGTGCGATCGTCGCCGGTCTGTTCGGCCGACTGGTTGGCCGAACCGGTGCCCATGTTGTCACCATTGCCGGCGTGGCGGTGTCGTTCATCGCCTCGGTACTGGTGTTTCAGGATGTGCTCGCGGGCCACACCTACAACGGCACGGTCTACACCTGGATGGTGCTGGGCGATCTGCGCCTGGAAGTGGGCTTCCTGATCGATTCGCTGACAACCATGATGATGCTGGTGGTGACCTTCGTCTCGCTGATGGTGCATATCTACACCATTGGCTATATGCGTGATGATCCGGGTTACCAGCGCTTCTTCAGCTATATCTCGCTGTTCACCTTCGCGATGCTGATGCTGGTGATGAGCAACAATTTCCTGCAGTTGTTCTTTGGCTGGGAAGCGGTCGGTCTGGTGTCCTATCTGCTGATCGGCTTCTGGCATACCAGGGAAACCGCGATCTACGCCAACCTCAAGGCCTTCCTGGTCAACCGGGTCGGTGACTTCGGTTTCATCCTGGGTATCGGCCTGGTGTTGGCGCATTTCGGCTCGCTTGATTACGCCACGGTGTTTGCCAAGGCCCCCTCGATGGCTCGCGAAACCATCACGCTGTTTCCGGATACGCCGTGGATGCTGATGACGGTGATGGGCATCCTGCTGTTGATCGGCGCGATGGGCAAGTCGG
>CAYGMS010000184.1:0-5210 GCA_964350905.1 uncultured Thiobacillus sp.
CAGGTGCGTTACGCTTACGGGCATGCCCACCGGTTCAACTATTGATCCGGCCAGATTTATCCGCGAGTTCGTTCGTGCTGAGCCTGTCGAAGCACAGCCCTTCGACAGGCTCAGGGCGAACGGTAATCATGTTTAATTCGTGCCGGATCAATAATCTTCTTACTTCAAGGAGCATGCAATGAAGAACGCCCCCATCCTTCTCGCCCTGGCCGCGTGTGTGAGTGCAGGCCCCGTATTCGCCGACCCGCCCAGGCACGCCCCCGCGTACGGATACGATAAAAAAGGCCGCGACCATGACGATGACCGCAAAAAGCCCAAAAAATCCAAGCACTACACCGGCAAAAGCGGCGTGGTGTACGTGCAGGACTATGGCATTTCGAGTGGTCGCTGCAACCGCGACGAAATTGGCGCGGTCATCGGCGGCGTAGCCGGCGCGGTGATCGGCAGCCGCGTCGCTGACCGCGAAGATCGCGTCGTCGGCATGGTGGTCGGCGGCGTACTCGGTGCGGTGCTCGGCCATGCCATTGGTGACAGCATGGACGACCGCGACCGCGCCTGCATGGGCCATTCGCTCGAACTGGGCCGCCCCGGCGTGCCGGTGGTGTGGCGCAACAGCGGCCATCACTACCACTTCACCCCGCGCGGCGATGCACGCGGCGGCTGTCGCTACGCCACCCTGGTGGTGGATGGCCGCAAGCCGCGCGAAGTGCTGGCGTGCCCGGCCGGGCGCGGGGAATGGACGTTCCGCCGTTATTGAGTCCCCGATAGCCGCAGGGTCAGCACGCCAAGCCTGTTAGAATCCCTGCTTTGCGTTCTGGCCCTGTTTGTGGCTACACCATGTCTGCACTTAAAAACGATACCTTTTTGCGCGCGCTGATGCGCCAGCCCACCGACTACACACCCATGTGGATGATGCGTCAGGCGGGCCGCTATCTGCCGGAATACAACGCGACCCGTGCCCGTGCCGGTGACTTCCTCACCCTGTGCAAAACGCCCGATCTGGCGACCGAAGTCACGCTGCAACCGCTGGCACGCTATCCGCTCGACGCTGCCATTCTGTTTTCCGACATTCTGACCGTGCCCGACGCCATGGGCTTGGGGCTGTACTTTGCCGATGGCGAAGGCCCACGCTTTGAACGCCCGCTGCGCGATGAATGGGAAATCCGTGATCTGTCCGTGCCCGATCCCAACGACAAGCTTGGCTATGTCATGGATGCCGTCAAAAGCATCCGCCGCGCGCTGGATGGCTCGGTGCCGCTGATCGGCTTTTCCGGCAGCCCGTATACGCTGGCCTGCTACATGATCGAAGGCGGCGGCTCGACCGACTACCGCCACATCAAGACCATGCTGTACAGCCGCCCCGACCTGCTGCACCGCATCCTCGACATCAATACCCAGGCGGTCATCGCCTACCTTAACGCCCAGATCGAAGCCGGCGCGCAGGCGGTGATGATTTTCGACTCATGGGGCGGCAGCCTCACCCCGCACGCTTACAAGGAATTCTCGCTGGCCTACATGGAGCGCATCGTCGCCGGCCTGATCAAGGAACGCGAAGGCCGTAAAGTGCCCAGCATTGTCTTCACCAAGGGTGGCGGCAACTGGCTGGAAGCGACCGCCTCGATCGGTTCCGACGCCGTCGGCCTGGATTGGTCAACCGACATTGCCGAGGCCCGTCGCCGGGTCGGCGACAAGGTCGCGTTGCAAGGCAACCTCGATCCCTCCGCCTTGCACGGTACGCCGGACAGCATCCGCAGCGAAGTGGCGCAGATCATCCAGGGCTTCGGCAATCACCCCGGCCATGTATTCAACCTCGGCCACGGCATTTCGCAGTTCACCGACCCGGACAACGTCAACGTGCTGGTCGAGGCGGTGCACAGCCAGAGCCGTGCCATACGCACCGCCAGTGCATAATGCCTTGAGCGAACTTTCTTACTAAAAACAGTCTTACATCGGCCTTTATTAAGCGGAACTCACCATGAAACGTATCTTCATCAGCCTGTTTGCCCTGTTCGTCGGCTTCGGTTTTGTCGCACCTGACGCCGAAGCCAAGCGCATGGGGGGCAGCAAATCCTTCGGCATGCAGCGCAGTGCGCCCGCCAAACAAAACGCCGCGCCCGCACCTCAGCAAGCGGGCACAGCGCCGACTGCCGCCCCGAAAAGAAGTGGCTGGATGGGCCCGATTGCCGGTCTGGCCGCAGGATTGGGCCTGGCCGCACTGTTTTCGCATCTGGGGATGGGCGAAGAAATGGCCAATTTCCTGATGCTGGCACTGCTGGCCATGGCAGCTTTCATGCTGATCCGCTACGTTATGCGCCGCAACGCGCCGGCCACGCCAGCCGTGCAATACGCCGGTATGCCAACTGACCGCGCCACGGCATTCGATGCCACACCGGCCACAATGAGCAGCAGCACCGCAGCAAACACATTCCCACCTGGATTTGATGCCGAGGCCTTCGCACGCGAAGCCAAACTCAACTACATCCGCCTGCAAGCCGCTTTTGACGCGGGCAATCTGGACGACCTGCGCGCGTTCACCTCGCCCGAAGTCTTTGCCGAGATCCGCATGCAACTGACCGAGCGAGGCGACGCGGCCCAGACGACCGACGTCATGACGCTGAATGCCGAGGTGCTGGAAGCCGTCGATGAAAGCAGCCACCACATCGTCAGCGTACGGTTTACCGGGTTGATTCGTGAAGACGCCGATCAGGCCGCCCAGCCGCTCGACGAAATCTGGCACCTGACCAAGCCGATCAATGGCCAGGGTGGCTGGGTCATCGCCGGAATCCAGCAACAATAATCTGATAAAACATATGGTTACGTGTGCACAAGGGGCGCTTTCGAACGTGTTTACCGGCATAGAAGCGTTAACTTATGCACAGTTTTAACGCAAGCGAACTATTTTTGTGTCAGGATCTTGACAGCAAGGCATTATCTCTAATCCATTGAATTTTATAAATTTGTTGACTTGCACACTTTTTAGCCGGTCTAGCGACCTCACGAAAGCACGGGCTTTTGAAGGCCGTCAACACAAATCATTCACACACTTATCCACAATTGTCGTGGACAACATCGAATAAAGCTTGTCCAACAGTCGGTTAGCTGACTTTTCCAAACTTTCAGCCAAGACCCGCCGCTAATTTATGCCGTCCATCCTCCAGGTCGCGCTCGATGCGCCGCTCTACCGGTTATTCGACTATCGCCTGCCGGATGCGTTGGGAGCGGTCGCACCGGGAAGCCTGGTTGAGGTGCCATTCGGCCGCACGCAACAGGTTGGCGTCGCGCTGGGTCCGGCCGCCGACAGCACTATCGAATCCGTCAAGCTGCGAGATGTGATCCGCGTGCTGGATGATCGCCCGGCCCTGCCCGCCGATCTGCTTCGGCTGGCTCAGTTTTGCGCAGACTATTACCACTATCCGCTGGGTGCGATTTTGCTGGCGACGTTGCCGCCGCGCCTGCGCAATGCCACGCCATTTGTCGCCGACACGCCTTGGCTGGTTGTGACGGATGCGGGTCAAGTCACGGAGCCACCAGCCCGCGCCAAGGCGCAACGCGCCCTGCTCGACGCCTTGCGCGCATCCGCACGGTCACGCGAGGAACTGCGCGCCGGAAAACAGGTTCGCCATGCCACGGCACTGGTGGCCGCCGGCTGGGCAACCTGGTCACGGTTGCCACCGCAAACCAGCAAGCAGCCCCAAACCGCGGCGCCGCATGCCGCCACTGCCGAACAGCGGGGCGCGCTCGAGCGCCTGCTACCCACAGCCACCGGGTTTGGCGTGCACCTGATCCATGGCGTTACCGGCAGCGGCAAAACCGAGCTGTATCTGCGCCTGATCGACGATGTGCTCACGCGTGGCCGGCAGGCACTGGTGCTGATTCCCGAAATTGCCCTGACGCCGCAGCTTGAGCAGCATTTCCAGCGCCGCTTTCCGGGGCGGCACATCACGTCCCTGCACAGTGGGCTGGCCGACGTCGCCCGGGCAGAAAACTGGCTCGCCGCGTTTGACTGCGACATCCTGCTCGGCACCCGCTTGTCCGTGTTTGCGCCGCTGCCGCGACTGGGCCTGATCGTGGTGGATGAAGAACACGACGCCTCGTTCAAACAGCAGGACAGCCTGCGCTACTCGGCACGCGACGTCGCAATCGCACGCGGCAAACAGGCCAATGTGCCGGTGATACTCGGTTCGGCCACGCCCGCGCTGGAAAGCTACGCGCAGGCATTGAACGGGCGCTATCAATTAATCGAGCTGAAGACGCGCGCGATCAGCGCGGCACGCCTGCCCGATATCGAACTGGTCGACCTGAAACATATTCCCGTCGACAACGGCCTCACCCGCCCCGCCCTCACAGCACTGACCGACACGCTGGCACGTGGCGAGCAAAGTCTGGTGTTCCTCAATCGCCGCGGCTACGCGCCAGCCTTATATTGCCCTAGTTGCGCCTGGGTCTCGCCCTGCCCGAGCTGCTCGGCACGACTGGTGTTGCATCGCCATGCGCACCGCCTCAAGTGCCACCACTGCGGACTCGAAACCCGCATCCCGACCGAATGTCCGGGCTGTGGCAATCCCGATTTGAAAGCGCTGGGCCAGGGCACCCAGCGACTGGAAGAAACGCTCACCGCCTTGCTGCCCAGCGCGCGCATCCGCCGCATCGATCGCGACACCATGCGCCCACGCGCTTGGGCCGAGCTCGGTGAAGCGGTGCATGGCGGCGCGGTGGATATCCTGGTCGGCACGCAGATGCTGGCCAAGGGTCACGACTTTCCCAACATGACGCTGGCGCTGATCCTCGACACCGACGGCGCGCTCTACAGCCCCGACTTTCGCGCCACCGAACGCCTGTTCGCCCAGTTGATGCAGGTGTCCGGCCGCGCCGGCCGCGCCGACAAACCCGGTCGCGTCGTCATCCAGACCGCTTTCCCCGACCATCCCCTGTTCCGCTATCTGCAGCGCCACGACTACGCCGGCTACGCACGCGAGCTGCTGGCCGAACGCAAACAGCTCGAGCTGCCGCCATTCACCCGGCAGGTACTGTTGCGCGCCGAAGCCAAAACCATGGATGCGGCGCTGGCTTTTTTGCATCGTGCCGCCGCACTGGCACCCGACCATGCAGAAGTCAGCCTGTTCGGTGCGACACCCGCCCCGATGGCACGCGTCGCCAACCTCGAGCGCGCACAGTTGCTGATCCAGTCAGCCAATCGACTGGCCTTGCAG
>CAYGMS010000185.1:0-5184 GCA_964350905.1 uncultured Thiobacillus sp.
GAGCGTGGCCGGAATTTCATCGCCGAGTTCGGTATGACGGAACAGGGCGCGCGCAAGCGGTGGGGCTTCCAGCATGGGAACGTTGTGCTCGGCTGCCATTTCGCGGATACGCGCGGCTACCGCATCCGCGCCTTTGGCGACCACGCGCGGCGCACCCATCTTGCCTTCGCTGTATTTGAGGGCCACGGCGTAGTGGGTCGGGTTGGTCACCACGACGTCGGCGGTGGGAATCTCGGACATCATGCGGCGACGGGACATTTCACGTTGCTGAGCACGGATGCGCGCCTTGACGTGCGGATCGCCTTCCGATTCCTTGTTCTCCTGGCGCACCTGCTCTTTGGTCATCTTGAGCTTGTTGTAGAAGCTCCAGATCTGATATGGCAGGTCGATCACGACAATGAAAATCATCGCGCCCGAAATCAGCAGGAAGATTTTTCCGATGAGATCGCCCATGTGCTGAATCGCGCTGGACGGCGATTCCAGGCTGAGCGAGAAAATAGACTCCAGATTGGTCCAGATCAGCCAGACCGCCACGCCACCCAGCAAACCCGCCTTGGCCAGGGCCTTGACCAGTTCAATCAAGCCCTGGCTGGAGAACATGCGCTTGATGCCTGACATCGGATTCATGCGTTTGAAATCCGGTGTAAATGCCTTGGTGCTGAACAACCAGCCACGCAACAGCAGCGGCGAGGCGACGGTGGCCAGGGCCACCATCCCCAGGAACGGCAGCAGGGCCAGCGCTGCATCAAAAAACTGGACCGACATCTGATCCATGACATACGAACTATCGCGGGCAACACCCGGATCAAACCGCAGCCCGCCGCGCACAATCTGCGACATGGTCTGTCCCAGTCCGCTTGCCATCCACCACAGGACCGCGCCACCGGTCATCAGCACGACAAACGTACCCAACTCGCGCGACTGAAGGACCTGGCCTTCTTCGCGCGCTTTCTCCAATCGCTGGAGCGATGGGGATTCGGTCTTTTCTTGATCGCTTTCTTCAGCCATCCGGATTCACCTGTTAGTTGGGCCCCGTCCTGGCCAAACGGCTTGAAACGGGATTTCTTAGGGTGAATTATTGGACACGTCCAGGGCAGACGATCAGGGGAATAAGGGTGGATTTGGGCCCTTATTTAGACTCAAGTGTCGCGCGTCTTGAATCAGAGGCCGAGTGTCTGGAAAAGAAATGGTTTCCCGTCCATGCAAACCGGAACGGGCAAGCCATTACGTGATCAGGAAAACAACATGCACAAGGGGAACAGCCAAGCCAGAAAAACTGGCCACAAATTGCCCCTCACTCAACGTGGTGCAGGGGCCTGTTCCACCTCCACGGGAGCATTGGCTCGTGTAACTTCATCTCGCACCGCAGCGTCATCTGTGACTTTGACGCCGCTGGCCTGCTTGGTCACGTTGTCTTCCGTGCGCTTGTTCATGACAATGATGCTGATACGACGATTGACCGGATCCAG
This sequence comes from uncultured Thiobacillus sp., assembly GCA_964350905.1. GTDB lineage: Bacteria > Pseudomonadota > Gammaproteobacteria > Burkholderiales > Thiobacillaceae > Thiobacillus. Next base: position 1,470 of record CAYGMS010000185.1, read on the forward strand.
CGGCGACGCCTCGCCAAATGGAACCGACGACCCCAGCCCCACCACCCGCAGCATCTTTTCCTCAGCCATGCCGCCCGCAATCAGTTCACGCCGCGAGGCATTGGCCCGGTCAGCCGACAACTCCCAGTTGCTGTAGCCGCGCCCGGCATTGGCATAAGGTTTGGCATCGGTATGGCCTGACAGGCTGATGCGATTTTGTACATCGTTCAGTACCAGGCCTATTTCGTGCAGGATGACCTTGGTATAAGGCTGCAATTCAGCACTGGCCAGATTGAACATGGGCCGGTTTTGCTCATCGACGATCTGGATCCGCAGCCCCTCATCCGTGATGTCGATCAGGAGTTGGCGCTTGAACTGCTTCAGGGTCGGATTGCTGTCGATAGCCTCTTCCAGGCGTGCTTTCAACTGCTTGAGCTTGGCGGATTCGACTCGTTCGAGCTCAGCCCTGGCCGCTTCAAGGTTGTAGGATTTCTTCTCGGCTTTTGTTGCGCCTTTATTGACCTGGCCATCCTTGCGGGTCAAATCGCTTCCGCCGCCCTTGATCACGCTGGAACTGTCGCCGCTGCCGCTGCCGCCCTGCATCGCCACCTTGAGCGGCGTCTTGAAATATTCTGCGATGCCGGCCAGATCGCCCTTGGCGGTCGAGCCCAACAACCACATCAGCAGAAAGAACGCCATCATGGCCGTCACGAAGTCGGCATAGGCGATCTTCCACGCGCCACCATGGTGGCCACCGGCCACCTTTTTGATGCGTTTGACGATGATGGGCGCTTTTTGCTCGCTCATGAATGTGCTTTATACCGTTGAAGAACGTAGTTGAAGTGTTAGCGCGATTTCGCACCCTTCACATGCTCTTCCAGTTCGCTGAACGATGGACGCTCGGTTGAGAACAACACCTTGCGACCAAATTCAACTGCAATCGCAGGCGCATAGCCATTGATGCTTGCCAGCAAAGTGACCTTGACGCACTGATACATCTTGGTCGACTCGTTCAGTTTTTGTTCAAGCAAGGGGCCCAGCGGGCTTACAAATCCATAGGCCAGCAAAATTCCGATAAAAGTACCGGTCAACGCAGCTCCGATCAATATCCCCAGTTCTGCGGGCGGCAGCCCCACCGATCCCATGGTCTTCACAACACCCATCACGGCCGCAACAATGCCGAATGCAGGCAAGCCATCACCGAGTTTGGTGATAGCGTGTATCGGTATTTCACCTTCGTGATGGTGGGTTTCGATCTCGTTGTCCATCAGGTTTTCGATTTCGAAGGCATTCATGCTGCCGCTCACCATCAGGCGCAGATAATCGGTCAGAAACTCAACAATATGGTGATCGGCCATGATCGACGGGTACTTTGAGAACAGAGGACTGCTTTCAGGCGCGTCGACATCCCCCTCGATCGACATCAAGCCTTCCTTGCGGATTTTGGTCAGCAATTCATACAGCAGCGCCATCATGTCCATATACAAAGCGCGGTTGTATTTCGACCCCTTGAACAAGGTCGGCAGCACTTTTATCGTTGCCTTGATGGCTTTGCTGTTGTTCCCGACAACAAACGCGCCGAGCGCTCCGCCTCCAATAATCAGGAGTTCTATCGGATGCCATAATGCCGCCAGATATCCGCCGGCCAGCGCATATCCGCCGAACACGCACAGCAGAACCGTGATATATCCACCAATGACTAGCACAACCGATTGTCCTTTTGGTTAAATCCGCAAGCAGGATGCTGTTGCATCCTGCCCGATACCACTGCGCACGAATGCGTAGCTCACAAGATGAGAGTTCGACCAAAATGCAGAAAACTTGATGGCGCAGCGCGAGTATTTCGACATGGCGCCAATTCACATTTTCCATGCATACAAGGTATGGCGCGCACCTTCAGCCAAACTCACGACCTGATCGGGTGGCCGTGCATCGACTTCGAAAGACAAACTGACAAACAGGCTTCCGCTGCGCATCTGGGCTTGCGCCTGCTGCCACAAATCCGGCATGGCTGCAGGTGACAGAAAGGCAAACACCACGTCGAATTCGGCCAGATTGATAGCCATGTAATCACGTCGCATGAACACCACGCGGCTGCGTTTGTACCAGGCGCGCAGGCGACTGATCAGCCAGGGGGCGGGCGCAATCTCGGTTCCAAAAAACTGGCCCTGTGGAAAACGCTGTTCCAGATAGAACGGCACCCCGCCCAACCCGCTTCCCAGATCAATAAAACGAAACGCCCGGGATTCCGGCAACAGCGAGGTCAGGGCCTGCCAGGCCTTGCGACCGGACAAAAACAGCGGCACCCGCGTGCGAAAGGTGCTCCAGTAAAACAACACCAGCAGCAGGAATGCGCCCAGATACAGCTCGGCCGACAGGCTCATCTGCTGCGCCAGCAAAATCACAGGGAAAAATCCAAAGTGCAGTGGAGGCCACCAGATGGGCTGCTGCCAGACCCGACTCAGCACCGCAGCAATACTGCCTTGTGCCAGAGCCAACTGCCACAGGGCAGGCTGATAGGAAAACAGGAATTGGAGCAGCGGATTGAGCAGGGCTGCCAGCAGCAGCGCGATGCACTGGATGACAAGGGACTGAAGGCTGACCGGCAGACGTGTCATTGCCGGCCTTCCACAAAAACGGGTTCAGGCAGCAGCCGTCAACTCCGCCTGTGCCAACTCGGCCTGGGCGGCTGCCTTGGCCTTGCGGGTTTTTCCGGCGCGGGCCGGCATGTTGCACAAGCCGCAGACATACTGGTCATGCAAGTCGTCGGGATGGACCACGAAGTGGCCGCCACAACCACTGCACACCGCCGTTTCAAGCATGCGGCTTTCAAAGAAACGATTCAGCGTCCAGGCACGGGTGAAGCTCAGTACTGCCTCGATCTGGTTGGTGTGCAGGTATTCCTGATACAGGCGATAGCTTTTAAGCGTGGCTTCGATCCCGGTGCAATCACTGTTTTTCGTGATGTAGCGGTGAATATTGACAAACAGGGATGAGTGCACGTTGGGCAGCCAGGTCAGAAACCAGTCGGTCGAAAACGGCAACATGCCCTTGGGTGGCGAAACGCCCTTCACTTCCTTGTACAGCTTGAGCAGACGCTCACGGGACAAGGTGGTTTCGGATTCCAGCACCTGCGGGCGCGCGCCGAGTTCAATCAGATCAATCGCCAGCTGCGTGTCACGCATTTCGGTCAACAGACTTTTCTTGCTCATCAGAACACTCCCCGGCTTTTATATGGTGCGATACAACGATTGAAGTGCAGATTCAGGCAAAGGCTTCCACAGCCTGCCCGGCCATCAGGATGGCGGCATGAGACTGTGCCAGTGCGCGATCCTTGGTGTAGTTGGTCAGCATGTTCAGGACCACGCCGTCGTCGAAGCGGAAGCGCGACACCATCATGCCGGAAGCGGCGAGTTTGAGAATTTGCGCCGGGGTCAGCGCCTCGATCAGTTCGGCAACGTCCTGGCTGATGCCCAGACGAAAGACAGCAGTCGCCTTGTCGTGCTGAATCATGCTTTGAGCCAGCATCAGATAGTTGAGATTGACGTCGCGCATTTCGTCCAGCATTTCGTCCAATTTCATTTGACTTGCCCTCTTGATCCAATTTATTTTCAAACTCACACTTAAGTCAGCGTGTTAGATTCGTTTTCGGACGACACCCGGGAAAGTTAATGTGGACACACACTGTATTCGCAGTCAGAAATGAGCGATTTATCCTGTAGGTGTTTGTCTTACG
>CAYGMS010000186.1:0-5125 GCA_964350905.1 uncultured Thiobacillus sp.
AGCGATCCATGGCAGTCTGGCGGCGGACGAGATCCGTTATTCGCGCCAGGTCACCCTGGCGTGGACGCTGTTTCTGCTGGCGATCAGCCTGGTTTCCAGCGCGCTGTTTTTGTTTGCCGGCATCGAGGTGTGGTCGGTTTTCGCCAACTTCCTCTCCTTTCCGCTGATCCTGCTGATGTTCGTCGTCGAGTTCCAGATACGCCGGCGCAAGCTGCCGTACCAGAAAAAACACAGCATCATGGACGGCGTGCTTGCCTACTGGAAAACGCCGGCCGCGCGTCCGGGTGTTTCCCCGCCCGCCCCTTAAGCTGTCTGCTCGCCGTCCATGTCGACCCTGCCGCTTATCGCCCATCGCCGACCCGATGCTGTCGTGGCCTGGCGCGATGGCACGCCGGTCAGCGCCAGGCAGTTTCTGGACGAGGTTGAACACGTCGCCAGCCAGTTGCCGCCGGGGCGGCATGTGCTCAACCTGTGCAGCGACCGCACCCATTTTGCGGTCGCTCTGGCGGCCTGCATCGTCAGTGACCGGGTCAGCCTGCTGCCCTCCACCCATACCCCGGAGATGGTCCGGCAGATGCAGCACATCGCGCCGGATATCTTCTGCATCGTTGACAAGGATGCTGTCGACAAGGACAGCGGCAGCGTTAACCTGCCCACGTTCCTCTATCCCGAATCGATGCCGGTGCCCGCGGCCAATCCGGCGGCTGTTTCCAACAATATTAATTGCCCGGATATCGATTGCACGCAGGTCATCGCCCTGGTCTTCACTTCCGGCTCCACCGGCGTGCCGGTGCCCCATGTCAAGCGCTGGGGCAGCCTGGTGCGCAACGTGCAGGCGGAGGCGGAACGCCTGGGCATCGGCGCGTCCCATGCCCTCCTCGGAACCGTCCCGCCGCAGCATATGTACGGACTGGAATCCACCGTCCTGATGCCGCTGCAAAGCGGTGCCGCGCTGCATGCCGGCCACCCCTTCTACCCAGCGGACATCTGCGCCGCCCTGGAGAGCCTGCCGCGCCCGCGCGTGCTGGTCTCCACCCCTTACCACCTGCGCGCCCTGCTCACGGATGCTGTAAAGCTGCCGGTGGTTGACCAGATCCTTTCGGCCACCGCGCCACTGTCGCAAGATCTGGCCAGTGAAGCCGAAACCCGTTTTGGCGCATCGCTGCACGAGATCTACGGCTGCACCGAAACCGGGCAGCTCGCCACGCGCCGCACCTCTGCCGGAGCCGAGTGGCAAACCCTGACGGGTGTCCGTCTGCGCCGCGAAGATCAGACCCTGTGGGCCGAGGGCGGGCATATCGACAGCCCGACCTGCCTCGCTGACGTCATTGACCTTGTCGGCGACGGCCTGGTGTCAACCACTTTCCTGCTGCATGGCCGCCACGCCGACCAGGTCAACATCGCCGGCAAGCGCACCTCGCTGGCCTACCTCAACCATCAGTTAAACGCCATCCCCGGGGTGCAGGATGGCGTCTTCCTGTTGCCACGCGAAGAGGGCCCGGACAGCATCCACCGTCTCACCGCCCTGGTGGTCGCCCCCGGTCTTGCCCCGGCTGCCTTGACCCAGGCCCTGCGCGAGCGCATCGACCCCGTCTTTCTGCCGCGCCCCCTGCTGTTCGTCGATGCCCTGCCGCGCAACGCCACCGGCAAGCTCCCCAGCCAGGTCACCCAGGACCTGCTGGCCGCCCTGCAGGCTCAGGCCACGCCCGGGATGCCGGCATGAGCGTACACGTCCTGCCCTTGTCCATCGCCGCCGATCACCCGGCCTATGCCGGACATTTCCCCGGCCGCCCCATCCTTCCTGGCGTCGTGCTGCTGGATGCGGCGCTGCACGCCCTGGCGCAGAGCATGCCCGGGTCGGCGCACCTCAAGTCGGCAAAGTTTCATAGCCCGGTTCAGCCCGGCGAGGCCCTGACCCTGCATACCACAGCGTCGCCCACGGGCGGCTTCCGCTTCGAGATCCGCTGTATTGATATCCGTGGCGGAGATCGCAGCGTGGCGAGCGGCACCGTTGTCTTTTCACAGATGCTCGAGACATGAGCACCCCGGCACCGGAGCGTGTTCGCCCGGCCTCGCCGCAAGCGGAATGGACCCAACGTCCGGAGCGCAGCAACACGAGCATGCTGCGGGTGATGACCTGGATCTCCCTGCGCCTGGGTCGAACGCCAGCGCGTTTCATCCTGTCCGCTATCAGTCTCTATTTTCTGGTCTTTTCGCCGGCCGCAAGGACGGCTTCGCGCAGCTACCTGCGCCGGGCGCTAGGACGGGAACCCAAATTCGCCGACCTGTTCCGGCACTTTCACAGCTTTGCTTCCACCATTCATGACCGCGTCTTTCTGCTTAATAGTCGCTTCGACCTGTTTCAGGTGGAAGTACACGGCAAGGCCATCATCGATGAAGTGCTGGCCGCCGGGCGCGGTGCTTTTCTGATGGGCGCGCACATGGGGAGTTTCGAAGTGGCGCGTGCCATCGGCCGCCAGCAGCCCGGCCTTAAGGTGGCCATGGTCATGTACGAGGAAAATGCCCGCAAGCTCAATGCCGCACTGGCCGCCATCAACCCGGCGGCGGTGCAGGCCATCATCCCGCTGGGGCAGATCGACTCGATGCTGCGGGTGCAGGCCTGCCTCGACGAGGGCATGGTGCTTGGTGTGCTGGGCGACCGCACCCTCGGCGGCGACCCGACCCTGCGCGTTCCCTTCCTGGGGGCAGACGCCGATTTTCCGCTCGGCCCCATGCGCCTGGCTGCCATGTTGAAGCGGCCTGTGCTATTCATGAGCGGCCTCTATCTGGGCGGCAACCGCTACGCTGTTCATTTCGAGCGGCTGGCCGATTTCAGCGACCTTGAGCGTTCGGGACGCGATGCTGCCATCCGCACTGCAGTAGAAGCCTACGCCGCTTGTCTGGAACGCCATTGCCGCGCCGCGCCCTACAACTGGTTCAACTTCTTCGATTTTTGGCACCATAAGGATGCGCCTAAGCCATGACCCGACCCAATACTGTTTGCTTGGTCCCTGGGTCGTTCGCCCTGAGTCTGTCGAAGGGCAGCCCTTCGACAGACTCAGGGCGAACCATGCGAAGTGGCACACTTAAACTGAACAGTATTGTGCCCCGACCCTCTTATTTTCGACTCGTCGCATTTGCCTGGCTGGTATTGATGCTCAGTCCGGTCGCGCAGGCCGCGCCGCTGAGTATTGCGCAGTTGATGGCGAGCCTGGCGAAGAGCCCGCAAGGCGCAGCCACCTTCACCGAGAAAAAATTCATTTCCATCCTCGAGCAGCCGGTCGAGTCGTCCGGCGAACTGCTGTTCATCGCGCCGGCCCGTCTGGAAAAGCGCACCATGAAACCCCGCCCCGAGACCATGGTGCTCGACGGCGACATCCTCACGCTTGAGCGCGGCAAGCGCAAGCACGTCCTGCAGCTCAAGGACTACCCGGAGGTAGCCGGCATGATCGAGAGCATTCGCGCCACGCTGGCTGGCGACCGCAAGGCCCTGGAGCGGGTCTACCACCTGGCACTGGATGGTGACACTGATCGCTGGACGCTGGTGCTCATCCCCCTCGACGCCAGGGTTGGTAAGGTCATCGCGCGCATCCGGATGGAGGGCGCCCGGGACGTAGTGCGCAGCGTCGAGATTCTCCAGGCGGATGGCGACAGTTCGTTGATGACCATCGAAAAGCGGGCGTCGCCGCAATGACTCACCCGCGCCACCGTGGCATCACCGCCATCGTGCTGTGGCTGGTTTTTTTGCTGGCCTGCGCCGGCATCATCAGCCGCACCCACTTCACCACCGACCTGTCGGCATTTATGCCGCGCACGCCCACGCCCGAGCAGCAGCTGCTCATGGACCAGGTCAGCGACGGCCTGGCCTCACGCCTGATTCTGGTGGGCATCAAAGGCGCCGATGCCCCCTCCCGCGCCAATCTTTCCCGACAAATTGCCCAGCGTCTGCGCACCGACCGCACCTTTGTCAGTGTCAATAACGGCGAGCCCGTCAACACCGAGCGCGACCGTGCTTTCCTGTTCGACAACCGTTATCTGCTGAGTCCGGCGATGACGCCGGAGCGCTTTAGCGTGGATGGCCTGCATGCCGCCTTGAGCGACAGTATCGATCTGCTGGCCTCGCCTGCCGGTTTGCTGGTCAAGTCCATCCTGCCGCGCGACCCCACCGGCGAAATGCTGCAGCTGCTCGAGCAGCTCAACAGCGGTAGCCAGCCGAATCTGGTGGAGGGGGCATGGGCATCGCGCGATGGCACGCGCGCCTTGATGCTGATGCAAACGCGTGCCGCGGGAAGCGACACCGATGCCCAGCAACACGCCATGGCCGCCATACAACAGGCGTTCGACCAGGCAGCCGGTGCGGCCACCGCCGCCCAACTGGTGATGACCGGTCCCGGTGTGTTTTCGGTGACGTCACGCGACACCATCAAGCGCCAGGTCACCCGCCTGTCCATCATTAGCCTTGCCCTCATCGCCACGCTGCTGTTACTCGTTTATCGTTCCTTCAGCGCCCTGGCATTGGGGCTGTTGCCCGTGATCAGCGGCGCGCTGGCCGGCATTGCGGCAGTCAGCCTGGGCTTTGGCGCGGTGCACGGCATCACCCTGGGATTCGGCACCGCGCTGATCGGCGAAGCCGTGGATTATTCGATCTATCTGTTTGTGCAATCGGAGCAGAACAGCGCGGATCATCAAAGCTGGATCAAGCGCTACTGGCCGACCATACGTCTCGGCGTGCTGACCTCGATAGCCGGCTTTGCCTCGCTGCTGCTGTCCGGCTTTCCCGGTCTGGCGCAGCTCGGCTTGTATGCCATTGCCGGGCTGATCGCGGCCGCAACAGTGACGCGCTTTGTCCTGCCTTCGCTGCTGCCCGCCAACTTCCGCATCCATGATTTGTCGGCGATCGGGCTCACCCTGTCCCGCGTCGTGCAACGCGCGGCCGCACTGCGCTGGCCGGCGGCGATCGTGCTGCTGGCGGCCTGCGCCATCATGGTCAACAACCGCGACAGTTTGTGGAACGACAAAATCGCGTCGCTCAGTCCGGTGTCGCAAGCGGACGTGGAACTCGATACTCGTTTGCGCGCCGACATGGGCGCGCCGGATGTGCGCTACCTGGTTGTCGTCTCGGGTG
>CAYGMS010000187.1:0-5083 GCA_964350905.1 uncultured Thiobacillus sp.
CTGAGTTTTCAGGGCGTGGTGTTGTGCTTTCGTGGTCGATTACGGCGGAGGAAGTATGACCACCTCGCTGCTGCTGCATCTTGATGGCGCGGATGGTGGCACGACCATTCTCGACACCTCGCAGTTCCCCGGCAAAACCGTCACTGCGATGGGCGATGCGCAGCTAGATACAGGCATCGCGCCGAAGTTTGGCACGGCATCATTGTTGCTGGATGGGGTGGGTGACTATCTGGCGGCGTCAGCGCATGCGGATTTTCAGCCTGCCATCGGATCAAGCTGGACGGTTGAAGGCTGGATGCGCGCCGGAAGTCCATTGCAGACCGGCGGAATTTTCTACTTCGGCAGCACCGGCTCCGACACAAACCGCATGATGCTGTACATGGGGTCTGACGGCACGCTCAACTTCTATATGAACCAGGGTGGGTCGTGGTTTGGCCCGCTCACCACCGTTGGCGGGATTGTCACCGCAGGGGTGTGGCAGCACTTTGCTATTACAAAAGTCGGGTCGGTGGTTTCAATTTACCACAACGGCGCGCGCCGCCACACTTGGGATTTTGGTTTTACCGGAAACTTCAACAACACCGTGTTTTCCTTGGGCGTGTCGCGTGCGCCTACGGGGGGTGTGTTGCAGTATTTTAAAGGGTCGCTTGACGAAGTACGCTACACCAAGGATGTGGCGATTTACACTGGCACATCCTACACCATACCGGCCGCGCCTTTTACCGACCCGGTGACGGTTTCTTATGGCACGCCGACGCTATACACCAGCCTCACAGTTATCAATTCCAGCATTGGCACGCCGACGCTATACACCAAGCTGGCGGTGCATGCCAAACGCGGCACGCCGACGCTCTACACTAAGCTCATGGTCACGGCCAACGGCACGCCGACGCTGTACACCAGGCTGGCGGTGCTTGACCCTGGCAATCCGACCACATGGACAGCGCGCTGCCTGATTGACGGCGTAGATGTGTCAGCTACGCTCACCGGAACACTATGGGTTGAAGCCGACGAAGGCGCATCCCGCATTGCCGGTGTGACGATTCTGCCGCCGGTTGGTGTGATTGATCCTCTGGACTATGTTGGTCGCGCCATCACGCTGGATTTTGTGCGCAAGGTTGGCGCGGTTGAAATACCGATGCGGCTTTTTACCGGGCGTGTTGATACCCCTGTTTATAACCCTGGCACGCGCCTGCTTGATTTGTCGTGTGTGGACGACTTGCAGAACCGCATCTCGGTGCTTTCAATAGCCGACATCGACACCCTGATCGGGGGGCGTTATTCCAGTGCTGTGCAGGGCGATGATCTGGATTTATTCGACTATGCCAAGGCGCGTTTGACCACTGTGGCAGCCAGCCTGGACGGCGATGCCAATGGTGCGTTGCGGCTGACGCCGTGGCAGTTGTCAGGCGTGTGGAAAACCTATGCTGACAATGATCTGCTGGATGGTGCCAGCAGTATCACGTTGCCGCAACGCACCAGCATCGTCAACCAGGTAAACATCAGATACTCCTACCGATACCCGCATCTGCGCCAGAGATATGCAGTGGTGTCGCTCAGTTGTACGCGCAACGAAATGCACCGCGCGGGCTACACCTACCCGGTAAAAGACGAGATCGAGTCGGCCTGTAGCGGGTCTGGATGGGTGCAGACAATTGGGATTTATTACCCGGCCCCGGTCACGATTCCGCACCTGACCGGTGGCGTGGTTCGCCCGCGTGTCGGTGCGGTTGATATGGCGATCATCCACCTGACGCAGCGGCACGGCCAGGCGGTGTCGGATGAATACGAAATCACGGTGCATGCGCCAGAATCCATCACGCAAAATGGCGTATTACCGCATGAGTTGCGCGGCGCTGCCGAGGATGAGTTCGACTATCAGGTGTGGGAGTCAGACCTGACCGTGCCGCCGCTGTTTTCCGAAGGAGGTGAGGCGGATTACACGCCAAACTTCACCCCTGCGCAATCAGATTACGCCATCCAGACCTTGCTCGATCAGGCTCGCGTCAAGATTCTCGAAACGCATCGCGGCGCGCGGGTTTCCAATACCACGCTCTGCGACCCGCTCCTTGATCTGGACAAGCGGGTGCGCATTATGACGCCCGAAATAGATAGCAGTGGCAAGGTGAGCCATATCAGGCATGCGCTTGATATAAACCAGGGAAGCGCGGTGACCGAGTTCTCAATCGCGGTTTTTGGCGCTGGTGGCGCGGGCTTGATTACGCCGTCGGTCATGGATGCGCCTGCCGCCACAGCGCCGCAAATCGCTGCGCAGAACTGGCTGGAAGAACTGCCGTTCCTAAGCGTCAACGTGTACGGCGGCACCCCATACAACGACAACCTGATGGGGTTGCTGCTCAATCCGCAGCAGTTTTATACGGTGGAAGACGTGCCGGATGGGCTTGGCGGATTCGCCACGGAAAGCTATGAGAATCCGTTTTATGTGGTGGGGTCTTATCCATCAACCGGCATCCGCGTGGAGATGCCGGGCGTTGACGAAACAGACCGCAACCCAGTCAGCCGCAATAATGTATCCGTCTATGATGTGGTTATCCCGCCGGAAACGATTAACTTAACCAGACTTTAAAAGGAATACGCAATGGCGTTCACATTCGGATTTTTTTATGATAGCGCGCTCACTACTCAAAGTGCGCCGGGAGCAGAATTGCTGGCTGCGCAGGATAGCGACCTGTCGCTACCGCCCACCGATTCCACTGTTTATTTTGGTTCACCGGCCACGGCTGGAACGGTCAAGGCGGTGGATGCCATCAACCCAGGCGTGGCGCCGATTGTGATGAGCGTGGCCGATGCACTTCCATCTTCGGGTGCGCCGGCCAGTGAAATCAAGCTGGCGCTGTCATTTATCGGGCTGGATACGGCGGTGGCTGGCGCATCGCTTGAGTTGGGAACGCAGGTATTGAGCGGCGCTGCCAACAAGATCACGATTTATGTGCGCCGCACATCGGCAGTGGCTGCGGTTGGTACCTATACCGACATCACCTGCAAGACTCAGGAACTGGCCGAGGCGGCGGTGTGATGAGCCTGCAAAAAGACCTGACTCGGCTGGTCGAAAAACCACCGCCAGAAAAAAAACTCGGAGTAGCGGCCACGCCAAAAACCATTCCACCCAAAACCGGGCTGGCTCCTGTCACCTTGCCAGGCGGAAACGGCAACATCGCCAGCCCGCTCAGAGAAACGGATTATCTCGACAGAACCTTTTGGGATCAGCGGTTCATGTTCTCGACTGACGGCGTGTTCTCGTTTGCGTGGAAGCCGATCAAGGTGGTCAAGTTTCTCGACGCCAATGACAGCCCTGTGGTGATGGAATACAAGGAGCCCGTTTAATGGATTTTGGGTTGCCGGTGGTCCCTCCTTTGGGTGTGCTGACTGCGTTTGGCAATCCTTGGCACGGATCGCTGACAGGTTCAACGCTCACCTTGCCGGATAGCTCAACTAGAACCTGGCCTGCCCCTGAGACAAACGATTGCTTTGCGTTTCGTGTGCCTGGTGCGCCAGGCGGTTCCGGGTGCGCCGTTCCTGCCGGTGGAACCTGGCTGGATTATCTGCTGACATACGGCAACAATGCCAGCATCTACGGCAAGCCCGTCAGCATCAAGCCCGTAAACTGGATGTTTGCGCGGGCAGATGGCACACGCTGGCTTATCTCTGTGACCACCGCCACAACAGGCATTGAAGTATCAGACGCCGCTTTGAGCATTGGATTGCAGGCCAGGCAGATTGGTGGGTTTGGCGAAATACCGGTAGTGCATTATTTTGTGCCGTCGCTTGCCAGCCGTGGAATGGGGGCCGCGCTGCCGTCTGAAATGACCGAAGCCATTTTACCAGCGACGGTTTCGATGGGCATTTCAGACATCACCCCGCGCGGCGACAAGTGTTGCCTGATGTTTTACTCGGAAGGTGACACGGCTGAATCGGTGGGGCAACGGTTTCCGTATGCGTTTTTTGAGATTGTCATCTCCGATTCGCTGTTCACCTCGACCACCGCCACCATGACGCATAACATCGCGGCGGTGGCGGGGCTTCGCCGAGTCGCGTTCTATACCACAAGCGGCACCTCACCCACCGCGAACAGTTGCGAAATTCAGCCATTTACCTCAACTGCATCGGCGGCAGATTTACATGTCACCGATTCAATCATGGCGTGCTGGTACGACGGCGCTGGCGTGCTGACCCCGGTTAAGTTCAGTTATGTTGAACCGTTGACCTCATCGGCCTACACGGTGAGTTTCAGGCCGCAAACGCCTGGGTGCCCGGCAGACTATGCGCTGGATTTATTGATCCATTCCGAGTTCACCGTGGACTACGGCGCGGCGGCGTTTGGTGTACATCACCTTGATGCCGTGCTTGATGCCGCTATCGGCGGCGTGCGGCAGGTTTACCCCGGAATAGGAACAACCTATCAGAGCCTTGATTTAACCCTGGCCGCTGATGGCTCCAGCCTGTTTAATATCGCATATTATGATTCTGGGGCAGGAAAACCACCGGGCAATCTGAGTGGGGAATTGAATTATGTTTTTTCCAATTTCATCACCAGGCTGATAACCAACCCGGAAACACTTGTGGATACGGCGTATTCGCCGATGTCGGTGGCGGTTTCATCAATGCACCCGTGGAAGCTGCTGATGCCTCCGATGGGGGGCGGCTCCATCAACCCGATTGAACTACAGGACGCGCCTGAGCTATTCGCCAAACGATGCAGCGCCAGCCTGTTTCTGATAGGCAGGACATGGATTAACCGACTGACGGGTGATCGCGAAACGCGGATCGACAAAGCTCTTACAAAACTCGGGCTGCTGCCTGTAAGCTATAGCGTGCCTGTGAATATGTCTCTTGGCAGCTTGTCTGCATCGGTCCACCCTGTTACCGGCGAGATCAACATTGGCGCAGATGGGGTTGCGCGCGCCTTTGTCTGATGACGCCCTGTGTAATCCCGGTGTAAAACCCTGCCGATTTACACACGTTCCAGCCGTTCAGTCCACGCATTGATGCGGGTTTGCGGCCAGTTCAGACCGTTCACACGCCTTCACACGGCAGGGTTACGCTAGCATTGGCGCGGCTTACG
>CAYGMS010000188.1:0-5077 GCA_964350905.1 uncultured Thiobacillus sp.
GTGGCCTTTTCTTTGGGTACTTTCTTTTGGCCACGCAAAAGAAAGTACCTCGCCCACAGGCGAAACGCGAAGCCATCGCAATATCCACAAAAACACAATCAAAGAAGGCGCCCTAACCATGCCCTTCTTCGACTACCGCGCCATCGACCAAACCGGCCGCTCAGTAAAAGGCACCCTCTCCGCCGTCAACGACGTCGATCTCGAACTGCGCCTCAAGCGCATGGGGCTCGACCTCATCACGCTGGCCGAGCTTTCACGTCAATACGCCCCCAGTGGCCGCGAGCGCGTCACCCGACGCGACCTGGTGACGTTCTGCATCCACATGCGCTACATCACCCGCGCCGGGATTCCGTTGCTGGAAGGCTTGCGTGACCTGCGCGACACCATGGACAAGCGCGGCTTTCGCGACGTGCTGACCGCCCTGCTGGAAGATCTGGAAGGCGGCAAGGTCCTGTCGCAGGCGCTGGCGGCGCACCCGGCCGTATTTGGCTCGGTGTTCGTCCACAGTGTTCGCGCAGGCGAACAAACCGGCCTGCTGGACACGGTGTTTGAGCGACTGTCCGAATCCCTGAAATGGCAGGAAGAAATTGCGTCCAAGGCCAAGCGGTTGATGATTTACCCGGCCATGGTGCTGACGGTGGTGGGCGCAGCGATTCTGTTTTTGATGGTGTATCTGGTGCCGCAGGTGCTCTCGCTGGTGCAAACGATGGGGGTGACCCTGCCGTTACCGACGCTGATTCTGATGGCCGTGTCGGAAGCCATGCGCTCCTACTGGCTGATCGGCTTGCTGCTGATGCTGGCACTGGGGGTTGGCCTGCCGCTGTGGGTGAAGCAGAGCGAGGCTGGACGGGACTGGTGGGATCGCACCCAGTTGCGGCTCCCCATCATCGGGCCGATTCTGCAAAAGATCGTGCTGTCGCGCTTCACCAACACGCTGGCGATGATGTATCGCTCGGGCGTCACGGTGCTCGATGCGCTGCGTGCCGGTGAAATGATCGCCGGCAACCGGACCATTGCCGGCGGGATTCGCCGCGCTGCGCAGCAAATTGCGGACGGACGCGGGCTATCCGAAAGTTTTCAGTCGCAGGCGTTGTTTCCCCCGCTGGTGATCCGCATGTTGCGGGTGGGCGAGACCACCGGCGCGCTCGACGAGGCACTGGATAACGTCACGTTTTTTTATAATCGCGAAGTGCTCGACTCGATTGAAAACGGCCTCAAGGTGCTGGAGCCCATGCTCACCGCCATACTCGGCATCCTGCTTGGCGGCATCCTGGTATCGGTGCTGCTCCCGGTGTACGACCTGATCGGGAATCTGCCGCTGTGATGCTTGATCATCAACTGATCCTGCTTGCCACCCCACGCCAGATCGGCGTGCTGAACTGGCGTCCCGGCCACATGCACTGGCTGGGCGAATTTTCTGCCAGCGCCGAAGGCCTGGCTGCATTCAGGAAAATCGTGCTCAAGCATGCATGCCTGCCGGTGCTGCTGGTGGTCGACACGGTGGACGAAGACTACCGGGTCGATGTCATGCCGCACGTAACAGGACGCGCACGCGCCGAACTGCTGGCGCGCAAGCTCAAGCAGATGTTCCGCAATGCGCGCTTTACCGGTGCATGGCGACAGGGACGCGAGGCGACCGGCCGCCGCGACGACCGCTACCTGCTGTCCGCCCTGACCGATGCCGACTGGCTGACACCCTGGCTGAGCATACTGCATCGTGAACGCGTGCCCCTGTCCGGGATCACCCCGCTGGCGCTGGCGTGCCAATATCTGCTGAACAAACTGAAAGCACAGGAAACACACACCCTGCTGGCCTGCCGGCTCAACAACAGCCTGCGGCTGTCCTACTACCACAATGGACTGCTGCGTTTTTCGCGCCTGATTGGCGGCGACACCCCAACCCAGATACCAGGCAATGCTGCCGACGAAATAGCCAAGACGCAGCTCTACCTTACCGGCCAACGCATCCTGCCACGCGAAGCCCGCCTGCACGTCCTGCTGCTTGACCCCAGCGGCCAACTCAACAGCGCACAGGCCCCGCTGAACGCCGACCCGGCATTCAGCACGCGCCTGATCGACATGGACAGCCTCGCTCGTGCGTTGCACATTCCAGACGACTTCCTCGCTGCCACCCCGGAAGTCGCGCCTTTGGCGGCCATTGCCGGCGAAGCCATACACCTGAACCTGGCCCCCCCCGAACTGCTGCAACACCACACCGAGTTTCGCTGGAAGCGCGGCCTGCACGCAGCCGCCGGTCTGATCGCCACACTCGGGGTGGTCATTACCGCGGCCTACTGGTTGCATGCGCAAGACCTGGACAACCAGGCAAGTACACTCAGCCAGCAACGCCAGCAACTGGATGCGCGTTACCAGACCATCGCGCGCACCTTCCCGATCCAGGCTGCAGCGCCTGAACAACTGGCGCAAACGGTCACGCTGACGCAGCAGCTGGACGCCCGCCAGTTGGACAGCCACATCCTGCTGGCCGCCATCAGCCCCGCCTTGCAACAGGCTCCGGACATCACCCTGGAAAACCTGCGCTGGACCAACGATCCACTCACCCCTGCGGGCGAGGCCAGCATTCAAATCGAAGCCGCGCTGATGCCCTTCGACGGCAACTACCGCGCCGCGATGCAGCGCATCGAAGCATTCATGCGCAACCTGCAGGCCACCCCTTCATTGCATAACGTCAGCCTGAGCAGCAGCCCGGTGAACGCCGACTCGGCCAGCACCCTGTCGGGCAAAACCTTCGGCGCCGATTCAGCCAAAGCACCGGCTGCACGCTTTGGCATCAGCCTGCTCTATAGAGAGGCCCGGCCATGAATCGCCCGCCATTCGCCTCCCTGAAGCTGTCGCTGTTGCTGGTATTGGCAACCGTGTTGCTGGCGAGTGGCGCCGTGCTGTGGAGCCGCGGCCAGTCGCAGGATGCCGAAACCCGCCTGCAACAGCAAAACAGCGCACGCAATGCTGCGCAGCAACAACTCGACCGCAGTCAGCAACAGCAGCACCTCATCGCGACGCATCTGGCTGCTTATCAGGCTTTGCTGGCGCGTGGATTTATCGGGGCCGAAGACCGGCTGGCCTGGATCGAAGCAGCCCAGCATGCCAACCGCGATGCCGGACTGTATGGTCTGAACTATCATCTGGCGCCTCGGTCCGCGGCGCGCCCGACACTCGCCCAGGGCCTGCCACTGGGACAGACGACCATGACCCTCACCCTGCCACTGCTGGTGGAAACCGATCTCCCGCGTTTTCTGCTGGCGCTCAAGGCGCGCGCGGCCGGGGTGTACCACGTTCAGGGGTGCCGCCTGTCGCGCCCGGGCGAAGCAACGTTCGATGCCACCAGCCCGCCCCAGCTGCAGGCCGAATGTGAACTGTTGTGGTTTACCGTTTCCGATCAAACGGAGGCCGGCAAATGAGCATCCTGGTCACCCGGCTCGAACCCTGCCTACGGGGCATGTTGACTGCAGCATTGCTTGCATGCGCCAGCAGTTCAAGTCTGGCCGTAACGAGCGAAATGGGCCGCCTCTTCTACACCCCGGCGCAACGGGCACAACTCGAAGCCGCACGTGCCCATGGCCTGCGCCCGCCCAGTTCACGTAACGCGCGAACTGCCGACGAGGACAACCCGCCACTGCGTTTTGATGGAATAGTGACCCGCTCCGATGGCAAAACGACCCGCTGGGTTGACGGCAAGGCGCAAGTGGGACCGTCCAGCGTATCAGGACTCAAACCAGGCCAGATCCGTGCCGACGGTAAGGTGTATGAGCCCTATCAAGTGCTGCGTCCCGTGCCTGCCGGTCCGGCGGAAGCGGAAGCAAAGGAAACAACCCCATGAAAAACCAGCACGGTTTCACCCTGATCGAAATGGCCATCGTGCTGGTCATCGTCACCATCCTGATTGGTGGACTGGCCATGCCACTGTCTGCGCAGATCCAGGCGCGGCGGATAGCAGAAACCCGACAAACCCTGCAGGAAGCCCGCGAAGCGATTCTCGGTTATGCCATGACGCATTCTGCCAATTCGCCAGCGACGAATCGCTATCTTCCCTGCCCCGATACCGACGGGGACGGGCGCGAAAACCGGGTTTCAGGCACGACGTGTGACGCATATCACGGCCTGCTACCTTGGGTCGATCTAGGTGTCGCACCGCAGGACGCATGGGGCAATCGCTTACGGTACGCAGTTGTCAATCGTTTTATTTGGAAAACCAGTGGTTTTTCCGCAAGCACGCCACCACCACCGCCAGCTGGTTTTGACCCACTCATGATCTGTACCGCACACAGTTGCGCTGCCGCTGATATTGCAGCAGATGTCGTGTTCGTTCTGGTCTCACATGGACCCAATGGCTGGGGTGCTCAAAACATGAACAATGCTCCAGGAGTTTTTCAAGCCCCGCCGGCTGGACTAGATGAAAAAAAGAATCTTGATACTAGCTCGACTTATGTTAGTCGATCGCCATATAAAGCTGCTAACGATACTGTCGCAGAACGGGCTAAAGAATTCGACGACCTGACCGTCTGGGTTTCCCAATCCCAGCTGGTCGCCCGTGTATGCCCTACTGGCTGCTTACCGTAGCCTGCAAGCGGAACGTCACCTGCCCCGCCTGGTTACCGGGCAATTCCAGCCGATAACCCGAACGCGCGGCCTGCCGGGCAGCCTGATACAAGCCCACCCCCAAGCCGGAATCCGATGCCACGGGGCTCATGAACAAATTACGCGCCACGTGTTCCGGTGCAGCGGATCCGCTGTCGGTCACCTTCAGGCTCACCAGCGGTTGCAAGGCCAGACGTACTTCCACCGCCACACCGGGTTCGCTCTGACGCTTGCGCAATGCATTGGTCAGCAGGTTGTCGACCACACTGTCGAACAGGTCCTGCGGCAAGGGGGTGTCGTCGATCACATCGGCAAAAAACTGCACGTCATCGTGTTCATAGCGCGTCTGCAGGGCTGACCACCAGGCCTTGGCCGCGACTTGTGCGACATCCATTTCAGTCGGTTGCTTGAGCTTGTCGACCGTCTGCGACAGGCGCGCCGCGAGTTGCGGCAGCTGGCGTTTCATCAGTGCCTGCAGGCG
>CAYGMS010000189.1:0-1466 GCA_964350905.1 uncultured Thiobacillus sp.
CGAGATGGACGGCACCTGGCTGCTGCTTGGTGTGGGGGGAGGCAATGTGCGGCTGTTGCACACTCAGCCGAAACCCGCCAATGCGACCAGCCTTCAGTCAGCAGGGCGCGCATGATGAGGCGACTGCTGGGAGGCGGATTGTTTCTGCTGGCCACCGCGGCGTGGGGCGCTGACAGCAGTGTGCCGTTGTTGAGCGTGACCCCCGGCGCAGGCGGACAGGTGATCGGCGTACCTGGTGCCAGCCTGCCCTGGTTGCTGCTGTTTCCTTTTTTGCCAGCCCTGCTGCTGGCGTTTACCGCCTTCACCCGAATTGCGGTGGTGTTGTTCCTGCTGCGGCAGGGCCTGGGCAGCCACACTGTGCCGCCGAATCTGGTGCTGATGGGACTGGCGGTATTGCTGACGATATTCGTGATGTCGCCCGCACTCAAAACGATTGATAGCGATGCCTATCAGCCTTATCTTTCAGGCGCATTGAGCTTCAACGACGCCGCCGAAAAAGCGGCGCTGCCCTTGAAAACCTTCATGCTGCGGCAAACGCGTGCCGAGGATCTCAGTCTCTTTACCGAAGGTGACAAGAGCATCGATG
Organism: uncultured Thiobacillus sp.; assembly: GCA_964350905.1. Lineage (GTDB taxonomy): Bacteria > Pseudomonadota > Gammaproteobacteria > Burkholderiales > Thiobacillaceae > Thiobacillus. The sequence continues at coordinate 587 of CAYGMS010000189.1, forward strand.
TCAAACAGGTGGACAGCGTGCCGCTGGCCGCACTGGCGCCGGCGTTTCTTACCAGCGAACTCAAAACTGCATTCCAGATCGGCTTCATGGTGGTGCTGCCTTTCCTGGTGATCGACCTCGTCGTCGCGGCCGTGCTCACTGCGCTGGGCATGATCATGCTGCCGCCGCAACTGGTCTCGCTGCCCTTGAAGCTGCTGCTGTTCGTGACGGTGGATGGCTGGCATCTGCTGGTCGGTTCGTTAATAGGAAGCTTTTGATGGAAGGCTTGGCCCGCGACGCACTCTGGCTGGTGGTGATGCTGGCCGCGCCGGTGTTGCTGGCGGGACTGCTGGTTGCGTTTGCCATCAGCCTGTTTCAGGCCGCGACGCAAATCCTCGAACCCACGCTGTCGTTCGTGCCCAAGCTCATCGTCATGCTGATTGTGCTGGCCTTGCTGGGCAGCTGGATGGGGGGGCAGCTGGTCGAGTTTGCGCGCACCATGCTGACTGACTTCCCGGGCCTGCTGGAGTGAGTGGATCGGCATGCCGTTGAGCGAAGCGAGTCTGGCTGTCTGGGTATTTGCCTTCGCCCGTTTGCTTGGCTGGACCCTGCTTGATCCGCTGACGGGCCGCCTGCCGGTATTGCTGCGTGTGCTGATCGCAGCCGTGCTGGCGGCGGTGCTGGCGCCGGCTTTGTCGATGCATCCGCTTGACCCGTTCACCGTGCAAGGCATGCTGGCGTTGAGCCTGGAAATGATCTGGGGGGCTGCATTGGCGCTTTGCGTGCGGCTGGTGTTTGCGGCAGTCACCGCGATACTGGTGTGGACGGGGCATACGGCCAGCGGCGGCCTGCTGATGCTGACCGACGAACAGGCCGGCCCGGCGGATGCCGCGTGGCGTGC
>CAYGMS010000189.1:1566-5039 GCA_964350905.1 uncultured Thiobacillus sp.
GCCTGCTGATGCTGACCGACGAACAGGCCGGCCCGGCGGATGCCGCGTGGCGTGCCCTGGCATGGTGGCTGGCAGCGATGGCTTTTCTCGGCGCCAGTGGGCATTTGCTGATAGTCGACGCGCTGCGTGACAGCTTCGTCGTCATGCCGGTTGCGGCATTGCCTGCGGCCGGGGATTTGCGCCAGCTCGGCGAGTCCGCCAGCTGGCTGTTCGCCACCGGCGCGCAACTGGCTTTGCCCTTGCTGGCGCTGGCGCTGTTGATCCAGCTTGCATTCGGCATTGTCGCGCGCACCACACCGGGGCTGGACATGTTTTCGGTGGGACTGAGCGTGGCAGCACTGGGCCTGACGGCAGCCTGGGTGTGGGCGGTGCCGTTGATCGCGCATGGGGTGGGGCTGGGACTGGAACAACTGACAGGCTGGATCGGCAGACTGGCTTCGAGATGACGCCAGCCCAAGTCAGATAGATTAGAATGGCGGGATTTATCGTCAACCCGCCGAATGCGCGGTGCATTACTGAAAGACTGAAAGCCGAGTGGCGGAAACAACATGACAGAAATGAATATGGCCAGCGGAAGTCTGGTTGCGATTGTCACCCCCATGTCGGACGACGGGGCGCTCGACCTTGACGCATTGCGCCGTCTGGTTGACTGGCATATCGCCGAAGGAACAGACGGCATTGTGGTTGTAGGTACCACTGGTGAATCGCCGACGGTGACCTACGACGAACATTGTTTGCTGATTCGAACCACGGTTGAGCAGGCTGCCGGACGCGTGCCGGTGATAGCCGGAACGGGTGCGAATTCAACGGTTGAAGCGATCGAACTCACCGAATGCGCAAAGGCCGCAGGCGCCCAGGCCGGCTTGTCGGTGGTGCCGTACTACAACAAGCCGACGCAGGAAGGCCTGTATCGGCATTACAAGAAGATTGCCGAATCAGTCGATCTGCCATTGATTTTGTATAACGTGCCCGGCCGCACCGTAGCCGATCTGTCCAACGACACCACCGTGCGACTGGCCGACGTGCCGGGCATCGTCGGTGTGAAGGACGCGACCGGCAGCATGGAGCGCGCAGCCGATCTGTTGTGCCGCGTGCCCAGGGACTTTGCGCTCTACAGTGGCGACGATGGCTCGGCCATGCCGTTCATGTTGCTGGGCGGACATGGCGTGATTTCGGTCACGGCCAACGTCGCGCCGAAGCTGATGCACGAAATGTGTGTGGCCGCACGTGAAGGGAACCTGGCGCGTGCGCGTGAACTCAATAACACGCTGTTGCCGCTGCACAGCAAGCTGTTTGTGGAGGCCAACCCGATTCCGGTCAAGTGGGCGTGCGCCGAGATGGGGCTGATCCCATCCGGCATACGTTTGCCGCTGACCCCGTTGTCGGCCGGATTGCATGACACGCTGCGCGGCGCGTTGCGCCACGCCAATTTGATCTAGCCCATCGATTTAGGACACCTATGCGTTTATTACCCCTGTTTTTGATGGTTACATTGGCCGCCTCGGGTTGCGGCATGATTGAATCCAAAAAGATCGACTACAAATCGGCGGGCAAGCTGCCGACGCTGGAAGTGCCGCCCGATCTGGTGGCCCCCTCGGCAGACAACCGCTACGCCATCCCCGACACGCAGGGTAGCGGCGCCGCCACCCTGTCGACCTACAGCAAGGAGCGCAAGGCGACGCCGGCGACATCGGGCAGCCTGCTGCCCGCGCAGGAAAAGGCCCGCATCGAGCGGGCCGGCACCCAGCGCTGGCTGGTGGTGCAGGCTACGCCGCAACAGGTATGGCCGGTGATCAAGGATTTCTGGCAGGAAACCGGCTTCATCATCAATATGGAATCACCCGAAACCGGCGTGATCGAAACCGACTGGGCTGAAAACCGCGCCAACATTCCGCAGGATGCGATTCGTCGCACTCTGGGCAAGGTACTCGATGGCCTGTATTCCACTGCCGAGCGCGACAAATTCCGCAGCCGCATTGAAGCGGGCAAGGATGGCACCGAAATCTACATCAGTCATCGCGGCATGATGGAAGTCTATGCCACCGAGGGCAAGGACAAGACCGTGTGGCAGCCGCGTCCGGCTGACCCCGAACTCGAAGCCGAAATGCTGCGTCGCTTGATGCTGCGCTTTGGCGTGGAAGAAAGCCGTGCCGAGACGCTGCTGGCCAAGCAGCAGACACCAGAGCAGGCACGCGTCATCAAGGATGCAGGTGTGGCCATGCTGGAAATGGACGAGGGCTTCGACCGTGCCTGGCGTCGCGTGGGTCTGGCGCTGGACCGCGTCGGCTTCGCAGTGGAAGATCGTGACCGCTCCAAGGGCGTGTATTTCGTGCGCTATATCGATCCCGAGGTCGACAACAACAGCAAGCGTGATGAGGGCATATTTGCCAAGTTCGCCTTCTGGCGCAGCAAAAAAGAGCAGTCTTCGCCGCAGTTGCAGATCGTGGTCAATGAAACGGGCGAGAAGAGCCGCGTCAGCGTGAGCGGAGTCGACAACAAGCCGGTCGATGCCAGTACGCAGACCCGCATCATCAACCTGTTGCATAAAGAGCTGAAGTAATGCGGGACTGGGTGTGATGCGATTTGCCTGTCTCGGCAGCGGCAGCGAAGGCAACGGTCTGGTGGTCGAGGCCGGCAGCACCCGGGTGCTGATGGATTGCGGATTTGGTCTGGCCGATAGCGTGACGCGACTGGCTCGGCTGGGCTTGCAGGTTTCCGATCTGGCGGGCATCGTGGTCACCCACGAACATGGCGACCATATTGGCGGAGTGGGGCGGCTGGCCCGCAAGCACAAGCTGCCAGTATGGCTGACTGCGGGCACGCTGGCGATGGCGCAGGATCTCGATGGCGTGGCGGTGCAGGTGATCGACAGCCATGCAGCGTTTGCGGTCGACGACCTGGAAATCCGGCCCTTCCCGGTGCCGCACGATGCACGTGAGCCGGTGCAGTTCGTCTTTGATGATGGCAATCGCAGCCTCGGCGTGCTGACCGACACGGGATGCAGTACGCCGCATATCGAAGTCATGTTGAGCGGGGTCGATGCGCTGGTGCTGGAATGCAACCACGATGCCGCCATGCTGGAAAATGGGTCGTATCCGGTGGGCCTCAAGCGCCGGGTTGGCGGGCGGTTTGGACATCTGGAAAACAGCCAGTCGGCGGCGCTGCTGGAATGTGTGAAGCACGACAAGTTGCAATGCGTGATGGCCGCTCATGTGTCACGCAAGAACAACACCGCCGCCCTGGCGCAGGACGCGCTGGCCCAGGTGCTGAATTGCGCGGCCGAAGACGTGCGCGTGGCCTGTCAGACGACAGGTTTTGACTGGATCCGGATTTGACCGGATCAGATTTAAATGGACAGGCTTTGACAACTTTTGCTGAACTCGGGCTTGCCCCCGACATCCTGCGTGCCCTCGACGACATGGGTTACGCGACACCGACGCCGATTCAGGAACAGGTGATCCCCCTGGCCTTGC
>CAYGMS010000190.1:0-5035 GCA_964350905.1 uncultured Thiobacillus sp.
AACACTTTCAGCGAGACTTCCGTAATCAGCCCGAGCGTGCCCATTGCGCCGACCATCAGCCGCGATACGTCATAGCCGGCGACGTTCTTGATCACCTGGCCGCCAAAGCGCAGCGGTTGGCCGATGCCGTCGATCATGCGTACCCCGAGCACGAAGTCGCGCGCGGCGCCGGCATAGGGGCGCCGTGGGCCGGAAAGACCAGCGGCGATGCTGCCGCCAAGTGTGGCCGGTCCGCCGAAATGCGGCGGTTCGAACGCCAGCATCTGGTTCTGTTCGCCGAGCAGGGCTTCGATTTCTGCCAGCGGCGTGCCGGCGTGCGCGGTCAGCACCAGCTCTTTCGGCTGGTAGTCGACGATGCCGGCCAGTTTGCGCGTGCTGATGACTTCGCCTTCATCGGCGTTGCCATAAAACGTCTTGCTGCCACCGCCCTGAATGATGAGTGGCAAGCTGTTTTCATGGGCGGCGCGGATGCGCTCGATCAAGTTGTCCAGCATCAGAACCTCGGCAACTCGGGATGTGGCAACTGGCCGCCCTGGACGTGCATCGCGCCCCATTCGGCGCAGCGGTGCAGCTCGGGTATCGCCTTGCCGGGATTGAGCAGTTTGTCAGGATCGAATGCGGCCTTCACGTCGTGAAAGCGCATCAGTTCCGGCGTGCTGAATTGCGTGCACATCTGGTTGATCTTTTCCAGCCCGACACCATGCTCGCCGGTGATGGTGCCGCCCACCTCCACGCACAATTCAAGAATCCTGCCGCCGAAATCTTCGGCCTTGTGCAATTCCCCCGGCGTGTTGGCATCGAACAGAATCAGCGGATGCAGGTTGCCGTCGCCGGCGTGGAACACGTTGGCCACTGCCAGGCCATATTCGGCGCTCATTTCGCTGATCCGTTTCAAAACATGCGGCAGTTGCGCGCGCGGAATGGTGCCGTCCATGCAGTAATAGTCGGGCGCAAGGCGTCCCACTGCCGGGAACGCCGCCTTGCGCCCGGCCCAGAATTTGAGGCGCTGTTCCTCGCTGTCCGCGGTGCGGATTTCGGTCGCCCCGGCAGCGGCCAGCACCTCGCGCACGGTGAAGATATCGTCCGACACTTCCTCGTTGACGCCGTCCACTTCGCACAGCAGCAGGGCTTCGCAGTCGAGCGGGTAGCCGGCGTGGACGAAGGCCTCGGCGGCCTGGATGGCGAGCCGGTCCATCATTTCCAGCCCGGCGGGAATCACCCCGGCGGCGATGATGTTGCCGACGGCCGCACCCGCTTTGGCGATATCGTCGAATGCAGCCAGCACCACCTGCGCACGGTCGGGACGCGGCAGCAGTTTGACCGTGACTTCAGTGATGACGGCGAGCATGCCTTCCGAGCCGGTCATCAGTGCCAGCAGATCGTAGCCCGGGCTGTCGAGCGCATCACTGCCGATTTCGAGCAGCTGGCCGTCGATGGTCCAGGCGCGCAGCTTGAGGATGTTGTGCACGGTGAGGCCGTATTTCAGGCAATGCACCCCGCCCGAGTTTTCCGCGACGTTGCCGCCGATCGAACAGGCAATCTGCGACGACGGATCGGGCGCGTAATACAGGTTGTGTACCGCCACAGCTTCGGAAATCGCGAGGTTGCGCACACCGGGCTCGACCACCGCCGTGCGCGCCAGCGGATCAATCTGCTTGATCTGGTTAAGTTTGGCCAGCACCAGCAGCACGGCGCCGTCGATCGGCAGCGCGCCAGCGGCGAGACCGGTGCCGGCGCCGCGCGCGACCACGGCAACCTTGTGTGCATGGCACAACCGCAGGATTGCCGCGACCTGCGCCTCGTTTTCCGGCAGCACCACCACGTCGGGGATGTTGCGATAGGCCGAGAGGCCATCGGACTCGAACGGCACCAGGTCCTCCCGCTCATGGAGCAGGCTGTGTGGCGGCAACAGATTGCGTAACTTGGACAGGAAAGCGGGGCTGAGCATGGCGGGGTGTCAAACAGTCAGGCTGCGAGTTTAGCCGGGCTTGCCTGTGCGTGCGAGGGGGCCAGACGTCGGTAGGCTTCGGCAAGAGCCTCGTCGCTACCGACGTTGCCGGGGAAAATCACCACCGGCATCTGCGGCAGACGGTGCCACGGCGGTGTCTGCACCACGGTGACGCCGGGCAGGATCTGCCCGAGCACGCGCGAGGCGGTGAGCGCCAGGCCGCTGGAAAGCACATCGTTGGAGGTGATGCCGCCCTTGCTGATGAGGAAGCCCAGCGTCGGTGGCAGCCGGCGCACGATATCCATCAGCGTGCCCGATACCGCCTCGCCAAACGCCAGACGGTCGGCCACGCTGGCAAACTGCCGCTCGGCGCGGCTGGTGAACACCACCGGCGTGAGGCCGCGCGCGTGCGCGTGGGCGATGCTCGCCGTCAGTTCGTCCACCACCCCGGCGCGCGCAGCCGGCAGGCGTGCAACGTCGAGCGGCAGGCCGACCACGCCGCGTTGTTTCAGCAGCACCGTCAGCTGGGCCGTGGTTTTGGCGACGTGGGAGCCAACGATGATTGCGCCGGCTTGCTGGTCGTGCACGAGTGAGGCAAACGCCTCGGCGGCCACCGGTTGCGGCGGCAGTCTGGCCAGTGCCGTCAGCAGCGAGGCTGCGCTGCGAAACAGCAGGCGCTTGCCGGCTGCGGCCGCTTTCAACACGGCATGGGCGAACTGTTGATAGTCGGCGGCGGTTTCGCCATCAACCACGCCGACGGTATTGTCGTGCAGTGCAGCAAGCCAGGCGCCCGCTTTGCCGCTGTGCAGATCGGCCAGCGTCAGGCGCGCCACATCGCTGGCCATGACACGGCCAGCGGTTTTTTCTGCCACGTAGTCCGGCAGATAGGCCGTGCGGTAGCCGAATACCGAGTCGTGCGCGAATTCGGTTTCGTGGGTGGGCACCGGTTTGCCATCAACCATCAGGTAGTGCGTGCTGTCGCGGGTGATGCGCCCGCCTTCGAAAAATGCAGGCGTCAGCAGCGTCGCGTCGAAGGGACCGAGCCATTCGTTCATCACGTCGGTTTCCACCGGATAGTGGCCGCGCAGGGTGGAGTCCGAGCGCGACACGAACAATACCGGGCCGGCATGGCTGGTGAGCGCGGTCTTGAGATTGACGCAGACCTCACGGGTGACGGCGGCGGCGCGCGCCGCATCCATCCCGCGCGTGTTGGTAAGGATGAAGAACAGCGGCGCGGCATCGGCCAGCGCCGTTTTCAGCGTGGCGACATCCCAGCGGGTCAGCAGCAGGCAGGAATGCACGGTCTGCGAACCGGTGGGGTCGTCGTCGAGAACAATGATTTTTGGGTTCATGGTGAAAACCTTTTTTGTCCGCGAAGTGCGCGAAGGAACGCGAAGGAAAATCAAAGAAATGATCTTGGATTAAGACTTCGACACTATTTGGTTTTCTTCGTGTTCCTTCGCGCACTTCGCGGATAAAGTTTTTAAGCCGAAACGCGCTCCAGCATCGCCAGCGCACGCTCGTACATTGCCTGCGCATTCATGCCGTTGAAGTCGAACAGCTGTTGCGCACTGGCGGTGGTTTCGCCGCGCTTCCAGCAGAACACGTCGCGCTGCGTTGCCTGGCTGCGCAGCATCACGGGTTCCAGCGAGCCCGAGGGGCCGCCGGTGACGCCGATCAGCACGTCGCCGTGGAACATGGTCTTGAAGACGGCATCATCCATGAAGTGGCCGTCAGGCTGCGACACGCTGTCCCACAGCACATCGTCCGGGCGATACAGCCGGCGCGGGTTGATCACGGCGACGATGCGCGAGCCGATACCTGCCTGATTCAGGCGTTCGGCGGCTTCGAACACCGGCTGCAGCACCATGTCGCCGGTCACGGCAAACACCACGGTGTGCGAACCCGGACGCGTCTGCAGCACCATCGCGCCGGTTTCGATCGCCTGAGCGCTTTGTGCCATGGTGGCGTGGATTGGCAGCGGCGACTTCGAGGCGGTGATGACGATGCCCTTATTGTGCTGGCGCAAGGCCCAGTCGTAACTCGCCTGAATCATGTTGGCATCGACCGGGAACAGCGGATAGACGTTGCCGTTGCGCATCATCGCGGCGAAATAGTTTTCGATCTCGGGCCGCTGGTGGGTCCAGCCGTTGCGGCCCTGCTCCAGCGCGCCGGCGGTGAACAGGCACACCGTCGCGGGGGTGGGGCGGCGCAGCTCGGCCATCGCCTGCGTCACCGTCTGCCAGATCGGCAGGCCGTTGATGGCGAAGGATTCGTAGCTGCACCACAGGCTGCGCCCGCCGAACAACGCGACGCCCACGGCCATGCCGGCGCAGGCATCCTCGTTGAGCGGCTCGTACACCTGGCCGGCCGGGCCCTGGAAATACAGGCCGTCGGCGGTCGGGTGGCGGATCGTCAGCGCCTTGTTGATGTTGGCCATGCCCGAGGCTTCGTTGCCGTCGGCGTTGGTAACGACGAACAGCGGATCGCGCTTGCCCACTTCGCCGACCACGTGGCCGAAGGCAGTGGTGGGGATATGGTTTTCACCGACCTCGAATTCGGTCAACGGCAGGCCGTCGAGGCTGGGCAGGTCGCGCACGCTTTCGGTCACCGCCACGCGGGCAGCGGGGCCGCCGCCGGCATGACGGAAGTTTTCGCGCGTGATCTTCCAGGCCTGGATCGGCAGGGCGCGGCGCTGCAGGCCAGCTTTCACGTCGTCGGAATCGAGCGTGTGGTGGGCATACAGATTGTGCGACTTGGCGCCGGTGGCGTGCACGCCCGCTCCCTTCAACTGCTTGATGATCATGCAGCTGCGACGGCCCGACAGCGCACCACGCGCGGCCGCATCGGCTGCCTTCAGCACCGCGCCGGTGAAGACCATGCGCGCGGCGAAACCGAAGCTTGTCGAATCCGTGTACACCGGAGCATCGGGCGTGTCGGCAAACTCGCGGGCATCGATCAGGTAGACATCGTCGAAGCCATGCGCGCGCCAGTAATCGGTCATGCGCGTGTTGTCCCACAGCGACACCATACTGTGGTGCTCCTGCGAATAACCGTTCCACACCAGCACCGGCAGGTAGTTGGTGA
>CAYGMS010000191.1:0-2111 GCA_964350905.1 uncultured Thiobacillus sp.
GATCTTCAAGCCATCGAACACTTGGAGAAGCGCAAGAAGCTCGGAAAGGGTGAGCTCTCCTCAATCGCCTTCGCAATGAAGATCCGCCAGGGGTTCATTACCGACGACAGGCAAGCTTGGAAGTTGGCGAAGGACTTTGGCCACCCGTATGCGCAGACCACCCCACATCTCTTCTCATGGCTCATCTTCACCGGCAGGCTGGGCGACAGCGACAAGGACATGGTCATCGCCCAACACGAAGAAGCGGGAAGGCACATCGCTAGGCATTTATATGAGGCCTATGAGATAGCCCTGAAATGTAGGCTCAACTCGACGGTTAGGGCCTGATACGCGGATGGGCCAAGGTCGCCGTCCACAAAGTCCCGAACGCGTCGCTTTGAGTTTCGGGCCAGACGACGATCCAGAGCGCATCGAGCGAACAGTCATCCTCCCACCCGACTTCCCCTACATGGAGCTACGGGCCCTTGGCGAATTGCTAAGAGCCTACGGCGTGTTTGTTCCAGGCTACCGGCCACCTTCGGTGGGGTTGTGCCACCCCGATGCGTTCATCTTCGAAGCCCATTTCGGAAAAGCCCAGACCATTCTCTTGCCTGACCGGAATATAGTCTCCCGAATGGCCAAGATCGTGGCTGGAGCACCGATGGACGCGACGCTTCGAAAGATTGCCGCGATCAAGGCCTTTTGCCACTTCCTCGACATTCAGATCGAGCCCTCCATTGCCTTCCATGAACTCGCCCAGACACAAGGCAATAGCGCGGCAAACCTAGAGCTGGCCCGATTCCGGGATGCCGATAACGCCGATCCGTTTCCTTGGCTAGATCTGGCCTTCGGCGATCTGGATGCGCTTGACCCAATGGAACCTCAACATTCGCCAGAGCGCCACGATCTAGCCTTCCCGTTGCGCCGTTGGCGGCGCAACTACATTGCTGCATTAAAGATTGCCGAGCTTGAATTATCCGGCTGCCCAAATTTGGATCGGATGCTGGGGTTACTGTCTTGGATGCGAGATGACTTCATGATTGCAGGGCCTGCGGCTTTGCTTGCCTGCATCTACTTTGCCCCCAATTCTCCGCCTCGCAAGGGCCTCTTTAAGCAACTTCGCTCCCCCGACAGGTTACGAGCTATCGACGGCGTGCGAAACGCAGCCTGGGACTTGACTCACCTTAGCGAGATGATCAGGAAGGCAAATGAAACGAACGGCAACCAGACCCGCCTGCTTTTCGCGAGCTTCGATGAGGGGCTACGCATCCTGGCTGGGCTGCTTTTTACTGTTTCGGCCGAAGATCTTTCCGAAGAACTTCTGGTTGAAGCGCTTGTTCCATGGTGGAGCCGAGCTCACGCCGAACGGATCGCAACGTCCTTGATCGAGCTTTTGGCTGACCTCGATGACGAAAGTCGCAAGCAGCGACAAGCAAACTCACCCGTGTCAATCTCTGAAATGATTCAGCAAGGAGAACAGCTATTGTCAACCTCAGGTATCTCCTGAATCCAGAGAGTCCTGCCAGCCTTCAAATATCCGGAACACGTAGGTACTACTATCGTCAGCAACTGGCCGCTTTGCTGACTTAACGCGGTAAGTGTCCCAATGGCGGCAAAGGCCGATTATGCACAGTCGCCTTATGTGAAGCCTCACATGAGGCCGAGCTAGCGACGGAGGATAGGCTGTTCTCGACCGGCTGGTCGTCGGGCTGAGCCGCCAGTGATTGATCGTGCGAAAGGCGACATCATTGGAGCGCAAAGCAGCCAGTGAAACCCACAAGATTCTGCACGCACTCATCTACAATGGCTGCGCCATGCATTTGGCCATTGGTAAAGCCAACTTAAGCGAGGACTTCAAGACGGTGAAGCCACGCAGGCAGGACTCCCAATGAATGGAGTAGAAACCGAAGCAGCAGCCACACACGACGCAAGTCCTTTGGAAGCTTCCGGTACGACGGTGAAAAGCAGTGTTTGATGGGATTAGGCATCGAGGTGCCCAAAAAATAATAATCGCGGCAAAGAACCGCCTAAAGATAAAACAGGAGTTGTTGTGTCACGACTAACCGATTTGATTGCCCAGGCCAAGGCCAAAGACCCGCAGTTAGGGGCGGATCTGGACAGGGAGTTCAAGG
>CAYGMS010000191.1:2121-5012 GCA_964350905.1 uncultured Thiobacillus sp.
AAGTTGTGGAACTCCCGCAGCGCCCCATCCGTAAAGGCGACAAGGTGCGCGTGCTGCCTGAGCGCGGCTCAACGAAGACAGGCGATCAACGGCTCTGGCAGGTCAACGCCATCCATAAGGCCAGTGATGGCAAGGTGGCCGAACTGGAACTGCTGGGCGCGGCAGAGGCACAGACGCAGACCGTGGCGCTGGATGATCTGGTGGTGGTGGCCGAGTTCCGCGACACCCTCTATCCGGGCTTGGTTAGTACCGGCAAGGTGCAGCGTGGCGGTGACAAACCGTTCCACACGGTCATCAATGGCGAGAACTACCACGTGCTGAAGGCATTGACCTACACGCATCGCGGCAAGGTCGACGCCATCTACATCGACCCGCCCTACAACACCGGAGCGAAAGACTGGAAATACAACAACGATTACGTTGAGGGCGATGACCTGTACCGCCACAGCAAATGGCTGGCGATGATGGAGCGGCGCTTGATGGTCGCGAAGGAATTGCTGAATCCTGCGGATTCGGTTTTGATCGTGACTATTGATGAAAAGGAATATCTGCGGCTGGGGCTTCTACTCGAACAGGCATTTCCCGAAGCGCGGATTCAGATGATCAGCAGCGTCATCAATCCGAAAGGCGCGGCTCGCTCGTCGGCATTTGGCAGAACAGACGAATACATCTATTTCGTTATGTTCGGAGTAGCTGCGCCTCTACCTACGGCTTTGGACACCGAATGGAAGATCGTTAAGGATCGACGGGCGGAACGATTGAGGTGGGCTGAACTTCTGCGATCTGGTTCCGATCCGCTGCGATCGGACAGCCCGAATCAATTTTTTCCGATTTTCATCCAAAATAGCCTCGACGGCCCAAAGTTCCATTCGATTGGGGAGCCGTACTTTGGCGAAAATCGAGATGAAATAACTCCGCCGGCTGGCACGGTTGCTGTTTGGCCGATTCGCTCCAATGGGTCTGAAGGTAGGTGGTCGAACGGCCCAATTAGTCTGCGAGCTCTTATCGAGAAAGGTTATGCAAGGCTCGGTAAATGGAAAGGAGGAGATACCCCGATTACTTACTTGGCGAAAGGTGAGCAGAAAAAGGTTGAGTCAGGACAATTCCCAATTCTTGGTAGAAAGCAGGACAACTCAATTGTTGTTGACTCCTCAGAATACGTGCCTGTTTTCATTCCTGGGACTCAGTGGCGAATCGGATCGCATAATGCAGAGCAAGGCGGAACAAACCTGCAGAAGCTCATGATGCCTGATCGCAAGTTTCCGTTCCCGAAGTCGCTGTATGCAGTTGAAGATGCCTTACGCTTCTTCATCAAGGGAAAGCCGCATGCAGTTATTCTTGATTTCTTCTCCGGCTCCGGCACGACCGCCCACGCGGTGATGCGCCTGAACCGCCAGGACGGTGGCCGCCGCCAATGCATTTCGGTGACCAACAACGAAGTCGCCGCTGACGAACTAAAAAGATTGCGCACGCAAGGCCTGCGCCCTGGCGATGCCAAGTGGGAGCAATGGGGTATTTGTGACTACATCACCAAGCCGCGAGTGCAGGCCGTGATTACCGGCATGACTCCGGATGGCGAACCTATCAAGGGCGACTACAAGTTCACCGACGAATTCCCGATGGCTGAAGGCTTCGAAGAAAACGCCGAATTCTTCACCCTCACCTACGAAACCCCCGTTTCCGTCAGCCATAACCGCGCCTTTGCCCGTATTGCGCCGCTGCTTTGGCTGCGCGCAGGCAGTCGAGGACAACGCATCGACAAATTACCGGACGTCGGCTGGGAAGTGGCCGACGCCTACGGTCTGCTGGTGGACGTGGACAGCGCCACACCGTTCATCAAGGCCGTGGGCAAGGCCAAAAACCTGCGCGTGGCCTGCATCGTCACCGACGACGACCGCCGCTTCCAAGCCATTGCGCGTCGTCTGCCCGATGGCGTGGAGCCGGTGCGCCTGTATGAGTCTTACTTGACCAATTTCAGTTTTGCAAACGGGGAATAAGGGATGAAGTTCACGCTAAAGGATTATCAGGCCGATGCGGTGCGCGATGCTTTGTCCAACCTGAAGAAAGCCCGCAAGCGCTGGCATGAAGACGAAGACAAACACGCCTTTTCACTGACCGCCGTGACTGGCGCGGGCAAGACAGTGATGGCTGCTGCTGCCTTTGAGGCTCTGTTTCATGGCGATGACGAATACGACTTCGATGCCGATCTCGGCGCGGTGGTGATCTGGTTCAGTGACGACCCAGCGCTGAACGAACAGACCCGTTTCCGCTTGATGGAAGCATCTGACCGCATTCGCCCCACGGATATGGTGGTGGTGGAAAACACCTTTAACCGGGCCAAGTTCGAGGCCGGAAAAATCTACTTCCTCAACACGCAAAAGCTCGGCAAGAACAGCCTGCTGGTGCGTGGCTTCGAGGGTGATGCTGACGGCGGCATGTTCCCGGAAACCCGTCCCGACATGCGCTCGTTCACGATCTGGGACACGATTCGCAACACCGTCGAAGACCCGGACTTGACGCTGTATCTGGTACTCGACGAGGCGCACCGAGGCATGGGCAACCCCAGCAAAGCAGCGGAGAGCGCCAAGTGCACCATCGTCCAACGGCTCATCAATGGCGCCAGCGGCGTACCGGGCATCCCGGTAGTGTGGGGGATATCCGCGACGGTGGAGCGCTTCAGCAAAGCCATGGAAGGGGCTCAAAAAAGGATCACGTTGCCACCCGTGGCGGTGGATTCAACCAAGGTGCAGGAATCTGGCCTCATCAAGGACACCATCATTTTGGACATTCCCGATGAAATTGGTGATTTCGATACCGTGTTGGTGCGCCGGGCCACTGACAAACTGAAAGCTTCGACGGAGGCCTGGGCCGAGTACGCCAAGCAGCAGGAT
>CAYGMS010000192.1:0-4992 GCA_964350905.1 uncultured Thiobacillus sp.
TACGCCTTTTACGACCTGGAGGGTGGCGCCGCATCGTTGAGAAAGCTTGCGGATGGCTGAAGGACAGGTTGTGGTTCCGGCAGGGACGATTCCAAGAACTTAGCTGGCAGACCGGCCGGGGCGGAATGTTTGTCGAGGGGGGCATTACGCATCACGCGTGCGACGTAATCCACAGTGAAGTTGACGTAGCGCAGCGTCTGCGACACCGTCTTGTGCCCGGTAATTTTTTGCAAGAAGGGGATATTGCCGTTGTACTCCATTGCGTAGCGTGTTGCGCCGGTGTGCCGCAGGTCATGAATATGGGCATTCGTTATCCCCGCCTTGTCACGCGCGACGGACCATGCTTTTTTCAGGGCTTCGTAAGTGGTCGGGAACACGTTCGCATCGGGGTCGACGGCCCCCAGATGTTGTTGGATGTCTCGAAGCACCTGCAGAGCGACCGGGTTGAGCGGTACCTCCCGAGTGCCGGCCTTGGCATCCGGCAGCGTGAGAATATGCCGCTCCCAGTCGACATCCCGCCAGCGGGCATGGACCAGTGGCTCCGACGAGCGCATGGTCGTCTGGAGCAGCACAATCAGAGCCGGCAGCGCGTACGGGTTGTCATACTCGGCTAATGCAGTTTCAAGCCGTTCCCACTCTTCCATGCTTATGACTCGGGTGCGCTCATTCTTGATAGACGGCATGTTCAACCCAGTCGCAGGGTTGATTGCGGGCTGTGGCCACAACCAGGTCCTTCGCGCATAGCTGAACAGCCGCCGCAGTTCTGCACGCTCCAGGGCAATGGTCGCCGGTTTGAAGCCCTCCGCCCCCATCGCGTCGATTAGACGCTGCACGAGATAGGGGGTTATTTCGGCAACTGGAGTTCTGGCAAGCTCTGCACGCAGCTTGTCAGTTTTCGAGCTCTTCGCGCTTTGTGAGGCGCGATGCTGTTTCAGGCTGTTTGGAATCCGGCGCTCAGGCGGTTCATCTGCCAGCGTCACCTTCCAGTATGCAACGCCGCCGCTGGCGGACGACGCTCTGGCCGATTCAAGCTCAATCACGGGCAAGCCGACGGCGCGCAGGTAGCGGTTGATGCGCTGGGCATCCTGACGAGCCCCTTTGAGTGATGGCAGCCGTTCTTTGGCATAGGCCAGCCAGGCAAGCGCAAGACTGGTCCGCTGAGGTCCGAGCCGGGCCGGCTTGCCGTTGTTTTTGAGAGAGACGCGCTGTTCCTCAGCGGCCTTGCGTGCCGCTGCCTCGGTCTTGAAGCCTTTGAGGTAGACATCCTGGCTTTTTGTACGCACGCGCACGGCCCAGCCACGGCCTTCTTTATAGGGCTTAGCCATGACGCACCTCCAGCAAGTTCTGGACGGCGAGGGGAAATACAGGGGGGGTAAAACTGACTAGATAGGACGGGTGCTTCATCGTGGACTCCTTAAGAGCACACGTATAGCTACCTGTCGTTCAATCCGAGCAAAGCTCGCTGGATACCGTAATCAAGCGCATTGGAACGCAGTCTGGCGCACTGGATGCCGGGTGAAATTGACAGAAAAGTGTCAGAAATCGTACCGGCTAGTGTAGCCTGAACAACCTAAGCGATTGATTGTAAATGGTGGCCAGTCTCGGAATCGAACCAAGGACACGCGGATTTTCAATCCCATGACCATTTAAGTAATCCATTGATTCTCCGATATTATTGACCATCAGGCACATCGGTTTGCACACAAATGCACACGACCGTGCCGATGCGTTAAACGTATCGGAGAATGCACATGGGCATCAAACAGCTTCCAAGCGGCAACTGGCGACTGCAGATCCGTCGCAGCAGCCTGCAGGTCGACGAGACCTTCCCTACAGAGGCGAAGGCTCGCGAGGCGCAGGCCCGATACACGCAAGGCAAACCACGGGGCAAGGCCGAAGTCACCCTGGACGATGCATCGGTCTTGTACTTCCAGTCCCTCGCCTATCTGAATAAAAGGGACCGCACCCGCGATACCGAGTTTTCCCGCATGAAGCGCATTCTGGTGGAGATGGGGGCCCGCGCTGTCACCGCAATCTCGTCAGACAGCGTGGAGGAATACATCACACGGCGACTCTTGGATAAACCCAAGCCGTCTTCGGATGCCATCCGCCTGGAGGTCGCCGCCCTGTCGGCGGTCATGAATTTCTGCCGTAAAAAAGGCCTCATTTCCGCCAACCCCTGCATCGGAGTGCAGCGTCCCAGTGCCGCCGTCAAACCGCGCCGGATGCACCAGGAGGACGAGGGCGCATTGATCGCCCTGCTGTCCCACGCCAATTCCCGCTTCCGCTTCGCCGCCCGGCTTTGCCTGCTGGTGCGCGAAACCGGCGCGCGGCCCGGGGAGTGGAACAAGACTGAATTCGACGACATCGACTTCAAGAAACGCACCGTGACGTTCCGGGAAACCAAATACAAACGCATGCCCCGTTCCGTGCCACTGACGGCGGCGGCTGAACAATTGCTCGTTGCGCAGTTGGAGGATGTGCTGATGAACAACCTCGATACCTTCGGTGCGACGGACATCATCTTTCCGGCGCTCGGCGCAGACGGGGAAGTCCGTCCCATGCATTACACGGGCGCCCTGCGCGACATCAAGAAGAAAGGCCTCCTGAACAAGCGCGTGCGGGCCCACACGGGCCGGCATGAATTCATCAGCACGCTGGTCGAATCCACGGACCTCGACGACTCGCGGATCATGTCCCTGGTTGGGCACCACAGCCCGGCCTCGATGGAAGTCTACAAACACGTGAGGAACATCCGCTTCCGCCCGCAGATCGAGGAAATCGAACCTGCCCGCCGTAGCCAGCGGATACGTTCCCTTGCCTCCGTCATGAATCTCCCACCAAGAATCATCGAAGCCCTGCTGATCCGTGAGCGCGAGTACGATCTCGCGACCGAGGGCAAACCGGACGATGGTGAGGAGTTGTTGTTCACGACTGGATTTGTGGAGCGGGCAGCCGAACTCGCCCGTCAACTTGGCGCGGCCCCAGAAAACCGGCTGGAAGGGCTGGCTCGGCTGCGCAACCTGATTATCGAAAACGGCATGTCTCCGCAGCCTGCTGCGGAGGATGGTGCCACACTCACGCAGGCTATCGAGTCGACCTCGATCGGCCAGCGCCTGGCCACCACGGCCAGTACTGATGGCGGATTGCCGGCGAAGAAGACCGCCGGCAAGTCACCTGGTCGCACGACCAAGAGCAGCAAACGGCGTACGTAAATCAAAGTCACAGCCTCCCTGGATCCCTGCGGTCACCGATGCGCTACACGCAGCGACTGACCGTGTCGGACCAGCTCCTCACGCGCCGAGACCACGATCCCCTGTACGGGGATCTCATCAACCTCGAGGAGAAACACCATGAGCAAGTCCAAGAAAAATTTACTACAACCCAATGACGGCCGTTCGCGCCGCCTGAGCCGTCTACCCGCTGAAATGCGGCTGTTGATGCGCGCGTTTCCGCGCGACCCGCGCCACGACGCGGCACTCGGCACCGTTGATTCGATACCGCTGGCGGAACTCATCGGCCACTTGGTGGAGTTCCATCGCATCGCGAGCGGGGTGCTGGATGACCCAGTCAGGGTGGCGGTGGAAACGCACTGCTATGCCGCATTTGCCAGCATGCTCGCCGGTGAGCAGAGCAATGCGCTTCTTTATCCCGGGGTCTATCTCATCCACGAAGTGGCAAGCCCCAACCGGCTGCTTTACATCGGCAGCGGGACCGATACGGCAGTGCGGCACCGGATCGTCAATCACCTGTGCTTCGATAGCAACAAGCGCGGCCTGATTGAAATCATCCGGACGACCCTGACGGAGATCATGGCGCAGGATGGCCAGCGTGAGACCCTGGAAGACCTTGAAAACCGCCTCCGCCTGGCCGCTTTTTCTAGAAACCGCTGGACGCTGACCCGTGAAGTGGCTGCCTGCACGCCGGACGTGCAGCAGGCCATCCGCGCGATTGAGACGGGTGCCTTCGATCTGACCATCCTGCGGCTGGGCGAGTCGCAGCGTGTACTGGCGGCGCTCCTGGAAGCATTTCTGCTGCGCGCCAGTCAGCTGCCGGCGCGACCCCTGCCCCCACTCAACGCAATCGACAAACGCGATCTCACGGGATTCCTGACCAGCAGGCCACGCGGCGATATCACACCATCCGCCGCCCTCAGGCTCCAGGCCGCGTTGTTCGGTAACGGCACCGCAGGGAATCTGCCCTGAACCAAGACTCTGGAACCAGGATAGCTACATTCCTTGTAGTCCAGTTGTAGCTCGGTGTAGTGGGTGTAGGGCGCTTGTAGGCCCTACACCCACTACAAACCCTACAACCACCCTACATATGCACTACAAACCCTACATCACCCTACATCACACTACAGGAGCAAGTCATGTCATTCGAAAACTACATCAAGGCCATAGAAGAAATAAGCCTTCGCGGTGAAACCCCCACACTTGAAGCCATCCGGAAGGAGGCTGGCGGCGGCAGTTTCAGCACCATCACTGCAGCCCGCAGGCTTTGGCAGAACAGAAGGCTCATGCCTGGCCCGGTGTTGGGAGCGGAAATGCCGGCTTCCCTGAGCACCTGCGTCGGCGAGGTCTGGCGCAAGGCCTGTGAACTGGCCGACAGCAATGTCGCAGTCGAGCGCGCCGCGCTGGCCGCTGCACGGCAGGAACTGGAGCAGGGACAGGCCGAATTGTGTGAAACTGCGGACCGGCTCGCCACCGAAACGGAGAGGCTGACCACCGAATGCGACTCATTGCGAACCGAGCGGGATGCGCTGCGTGCGCGGTTGGATACGGTGACCGCAGAGCGTGACGAAAATGCCATGCTGCTGCGGGAACGGTTGTCAGCGTTGCTGATACAGGGAAAGCCGGCGAAGCACTCTCGCGGTGGCTCCCCTAAGGCAGCAGGGCTGGAGCAGGCGGCGTTAGCGTAGGTTCATCCGGCAGACACTGGGATTGGCAGCACAGACGCCAACGCAGCCAGGTCAAGTTGACTGTGTAGACG
>CAYGMS010000193.1:0-4981 GCA_964350905.1 uncultured Thiobacillus sp.
ACACGCTCAACCGCACCCGGCGCGATGTCGAAGCCGACATGCTGGAAGAAGCGCTTGCCATCCTTGCCACATTCAATCCCACCGACAGCCACAGCCTCACTGCTTATCAACCGGGCTGGCACATCGGCGTGATCGGGATCCTGGCCTCACGGCTGAAGGACAAGTTTCACCGCCCCACCATCGTGTTCGCCAGCAACGACACGGGAGAGCTCAAGGGCTCGGGGCGTTCCATCCCCGGTCTGCATCTGCGCGACGCGCTCGATCTCGTCGACAAACGCCATCCCGGCCTGATCAGGCAATTCGGCGGTCATGCCATGGCCGCCGGCCTCAGCATTGCCGCTGGTCAACACGAAACATTTGGGCAGGCCTTTGAAACGGTGGTGCGTGAATTGGTCAACCCGGCCGATCTGGAAGGCGTGCTCGAAACGGACGGCGAACTCGATCCCGCCGATCACAGTTATGAACTCGCCGAGCAACTGGATCATGCGGTCTGGGGGCAAGGCTTTCCTGCGCCATTGTTCACAGCAGACTTTGATGTTGCAGCTCAACGTGTGGTCGGTGAAAAACATTTGAAACTGAAGCTGGCACGCAATGGTGTCGTGTTCGATGCGATGCGCTTCTTTCAGGCCGACCCGCTGCCCGGGCG
Organism: uncultured Thiobacillus sp.; assembly: GCA_964350905.1. Taxonomy (GTDB): domain Bacteria; phylum Pseudomonadota; class Gammaproteobacteria; order Burkholderiales; family Thiobacillaceae; genus Thiobacillus. The sequence continues at coordinate 647 of CAYGMS010000193.1, forward strand.
CATCCGTGCCGTCTACGCGCTCATGCCCAACGAATTCAATGGCCAGCAATCGCTGCAGCTCAAACTGCAACACTGGGAGCCGGTGACGGGTATGACGGGTATGACGGGTATGACGGGTACCACAGACAAAAAGTGACGCGGTAAAACCCCGCCCAGAAAACCACAGGAGGGCAAACAGGGAAACGTTGGCCGGGACACTTAACTGGTCACGCACACCGAGCCAGCGGAAATAACTGACACGCAGGCCGACCTGCTGGCGGCCGAAGCGCTGCACGTATCGGGAAACCCTGCTCGACGAACCGGACGAATATGCCGAACAAGGCGAATACGCCGGCTGCTATCCGTGGTTGGCCGAGGTCATACGCTCGCATTCGCACGCCAACTCGCTGCAGGGCGCGCTGCTCGCCAATGGGGCTCGGACGACGACAGTTTTTATGCGTGCTGAAGGGTGAGCTGAACCCTCCCGCTCCGGGCAGATTCATGCAGTGTTGCATCAACCCTGTCGGAAATTCTTACATTTCACGGGCATGTCCGGAACGTCTTCGCGACCCGGACGACGAACAAACACTAAAGTTTGTTTCATTTCAACCTGCTGACCATTCGAGTCACAACCTGGAATAAGGCTTGCTTTACATTCGCCTTGGCACCGATGCTGTCAGTGCTAAAAAAAGACCCGCCAGAAGGCGGGCCAAAGATGCGCGTGAACGCAACCGATTGGTGTGCCCGGCGACCTGTGTCGCCGGGCATTCACCCAAACTATCTGGCCTGATCAGCCATTATAAATTTGATGCATGACCACAGCATTAATTTCAATGCAATCACTTAAACCGCAGCACGACGACGACGCGCGGCAAACCCCACCAACCCCAACCCGGCCAGCATCATGGCGTAGGTTTCGGCTTCGGGTACGGCCTGAACATACAGGCCAGACGCGCTCAACATTTGCGAACCCACCGGCAGGACCAGGCTGCTGCCCAGGGATGCCAGGTTGAAGTCCGCCATGCTGCCGTTCGCAGCACTGGTGCTCAGGCTGGCCGTCAACTGAAACGCCTTGTCGTATTCAAAGGTGAATTCGCCTTCGATGTTCTGTGACAGGGTCGATTTGGCCTTACCCGACAAGCTGGAGGTCTGGCTGAACAAGGACTGATCCTGGTCGGCTTCGCCACAGGTGTTGTACCAGTAGTAGCAATACGCACCGGTAGAGTAGGCGATATTCAGGCTGTAACTTGCCGAGCCATTTTTTGCCGAACTCAGGGTGCCGTTCAATACGGATTCAAAGCTTGTCGTGCCCAGGCCGGAACCACCGGAAATCACAAACCAGTCGCTCCAGCTTGCATTTGCGCTGGCAGAACTGTTGCCGTAATTGTAGCCGTAACCATTACTGTTGCTCGAGTTGAACTGGGTCTCGGCAACCGCCTTGAGCGCACCGGCATTAGCCGAAGCGACAGCACGGTAGCCATAGCCCTTGCGAGCCAGCTCGATCGTTACCGTTGAGCCGTCCGTACTGGAGTCGTTTTCATTGAAATTGCCGTAATTCGAGCCCATGCTGTAACTCATGCTGCCGTTCACGCTGGACGATACGGAAGGCGCATTCCAGGTGAAGTCCGGGGTAAATACGGGCGGCAAGTTAACGAGGACAAAGTTCGAGCCGACGTCCGACCACACATTGTCGTATTGAGTGAACGTCACACTCGCCTGGGCGCTGGCGCTGCCCAAAACCAGACCGGCCAAGACCAAGGACGAACAAATAGCGGCTTTTTTGATTGCATTTATGTTTTTCATAACCCCTCCATTTATATATATTCAAAAAATACTCAAAAAAACAGGTCCGAATACTTACAGCACCAGGCCCGCTTTATCGTTGTTAATCGTTAGTCGATTCGCTTATGCAGCTCGGCGACGAACAACAAAGCCAATCAACCCCAACCCGGCCAGCATCATGGCGTAGGTTTCAGCTTCGGGAACCGGCGTGGTCACGAAGGACAAGCCAACATATTTCTTTTCAACGAATGCCAGGGAGTTCGGGAGGCTGGTGGACGCCAGCAACAGGTTTTCGACCGTCACATTGATCGTATTGGCGGTGTTCCATGCCGACAGGTTGGTCGAGGTTTGTGCGATCCAGTTGTCAGTAGGCACGCCTACGTGCGTCATCGGGTTGGCGGGCAACAGCGTACTGGTGATATCAACGTTGGGATTGGCCACATCGAACAGGCGAACCTGACCGGTGACGGCAACTGATGTACCCGAACCCAACATCAGATAGTCACCTTTTTCGGTGAAACCAAAACTGGAGAAGTCATAACCCTGGCGTGCGGTCACTTCTATATTGATGGTTTCATTGGTCAGGACATACCCTGCACCGTTGGACGACTGTGCTACGAAGTTCCTCGGGGTGAAGTACAGGGTGTCGCCCGCAGTTCTGGCAGCACCGAACAGGCCAAGCATGCTGTCGTCGAATGAGAAATCAACAGTCGCACCAGACAGGGTGACCGAAGCAGCGAAAGCCCCTCCGGTCAGGGTTTGGCCCAGCAAAATCATGCCGGCAGCCAGTTTTTTGTTCACGCGTCTCATGGAAAATTCCTTTATTAAAGTGGTTGGGGTCAAGCCTGGATGTTTGTCCAGTGTTTCTTGCAAGTCTCCGCTGTCATATCACCGTTATCGTTTTAACTGCCCAGCCTTGCGGCTGCCTGCAAGCTGTCTGTTGATCTCACGCGCTGCGCACAAAAAAGCACAGCCCAAGCCAACATGACTCAGCGCACACCAGATGGATTTGCAAAAAAACACGCAACGCCAGACTGGCGTGCGCATGAGACATCGCAGGGCCAAACGCCCAGCGAAACAGAAACGGACGGGGTATGGGGAGACACCCCTTCCTGACGCCCAACCTGCGACGCCGACTGCTATTCACGCGCACTACTTGCTGCTTTATTGTTAGCTGGCTGGAATGCGGCGCCTCTATGTGCCCCTGCATCCCGCCGCTTTTTTAACTGCTTTGGTACAACGTATTATTTGCCTTGCGGCTAGTATCCTCCTGCCCGCTTTCCCAAGCCAAAAGGGAATAATGGCTCAGGCGCACGACGCTACGGGTTCTGCAAATGGTGATTTGCACAGCACCGTTTCGGCGTGCGCATGAGATATCGAAGGGAAAACCCGACGATCACAGGATAGTGCAAACTCCGAATCGAGCTCGCACGGACATTCGGCAGGCCGATGTCCTTTACTGCTTTTCACGCGCACTATGTCTTGCTTTTATATGAGCAGATCATCGATGGTGGTGCGTTTATTGTGTGCACCTGCATCCCGCTGCTTTTTGTACTACGAGTCGAAATATAGTCCCAGTTTATGCCTATTGCAACACGCATAACAACAATTAATTAAAGTATTTCCATTTTTCTCCGGGGCACCTTCCCGGCAAGCACGCGTTGGCATGAGCTTTCGAACTTATGCCCAACGCGTGTAGCTGACGAATAAAGAGCGACCACAAGGCCGCCTGTTGTTCCCTGCCCGCCAAAGAAAGTCTTGCTTCTTGAACCTTGAACCTTGCATCTCATTTCCGCTGGCTGAAAACTCCGCGCCCACGAAAATATTGCACTCCCAGCCAACCGCCGAAGAGCCCGCCAAGATGGGCGAAGTGGGCGACGCCTGACGTGGTGTTGGTGACACCCAGAAGCAACTCGATCAAGCCGTAGCCGAACACGAAGGTGCGCGCGGGAATCCGGATGAAGGGCAGGAAAATGAGGCTGATGACGCGGTTGGGAAAATACAGCGCATACGCCAGCAGCAAACCGAAGACGCCGCCGGAGGCGCCGATGACCGGACCGGTCGCGTGCAGGAAGTAACCGCTGACGGCGATCTGCGTCATCGCGGCGACCACCACGCTGAGCAGGTAGGTCAGCAGGTAGCGCAGGTCATTCCAGCGTTTTTCCAGCTCGGCGCCAAACATCCAGATGGCCACCATGTTGAATCCCAGATGCAGCAGCGAACCGTGCAAGAAACTGTAGGAGATGAGCTGCCAATAATGGAACGCCCCACTCGATCCCGGCGGCCACAGGCCAAAGGTGCGGACAATGTCGGGGCCGGTGAATAGTCCCATCACGTAAATCAGGACATTCAGCAGGATGAGAGCGAAGGTGATCGGTGGCATGGTGATTCGGGCAGGATTAAGCCAAATTGTAATGCGGGACAAGAGTTTCAAGATTCAAGGCGCAAGACTCAAGACTCAAGACTCAAGACTCAAGACTCAAGACTCAAAACAGAGCATGCCATCCTGCCCCACAGTTCCTTGAACCTTGAACCTTGAACCTTGAACCTTGAACCTTGAACCTTGAACCTTGA
>CAYGMS010000194.1:0-4931 GCA_964350905.1 uncultured Thiobacillus sp.
CCTGCGCGCGACGACCCCAACGCGCCGCTGGCCGAGCGCCTGCGCCCGCGCACCCTGGCCGACGTCGTCGGTCAGACGCATCTGCTTGGCCCGGGCAAGCCGCTGCGGCTCGCCTTCGATTCCGGCAAGCTGCATTCGATGATCCTGTGGGGCCCGCCCGGCGTCGGCAAGACCACACTGGCGCGGCTGACCGCCGAGGCCTTTGGCGCCGACTTCATCGCCATCTCGGCGGTGCTGGCCGGCGTCAAGGACATCCGCGAAGCGGTTGAGCGCGCCCGCATGAATCAGGGCCTGGCCCGCGCCACCATCCTGTTCGTCGATGAAGTCCATCGCTTCAACAAGTCGCAGCAGGATGCGTTTTTGCCGCACGTTGAATCTGGTCTGTTCACCTTCATCGGTGCCACCACCGAAAATCCCTCGTTCGAAGTCGTCGGCGCATTGCTGTCGCGTGCCCAGGTCTATGTGCTGAAATCGCTGACGCCGGACGAACTTGGCCTGTTGATGCAGCGTGCGCTGCAGGAACTGCCGCACCTGAAACTGCTGGAAGGCGTGGGTCCGATGCTGGCCGCCTACGCCGACGGCGACGCCCGCAAACTGCTCAACCTGCTGGAGCAGCTCGACACCGCCGCCCGTACTGCGCAGGTCGAAGCGATCGACACCGCCTTTGTTGAAAATGCGCTGGCGCAATCGCTGCGCCGTTTCGACAAGGGTGGTGAAGCCTTCTACGACCAGATTTCCGCGCTGCACAAAAGCGTGCGCGGCTCCGCGCCCGACGCCGCGCTGTACTGGCTGGTGCGCATGCTCGACGGCGGGGCCGACCCGCGCTATCTCGGGCGGCGCCTGATCCGCATGGCGAGCGAGGATATCGGCCTGGCCGATCCGCGCGCACTCGGCATCACGCTCGATGCCGTCGCCACCTACGAGCGCCTCGGCAGCCCCGAAGGCGAACTGGCGCTGGCCGAAGCCTGTTTGTATCTGGCCTGCGCGCCCAAGAGCAACGCCGCCTATGTGGCCTACAACGCCGCGCGTGCGTTTGTGCAGGCCAACCCCTCCAACGATGTGCCCATCCACCTGCGCAACGCCCCCACCAAGCTGATGAAGGAACTCGGCTACGGTCGCGCCTACCGCTACGCCCACGACGAGCCCGAAGCCTACGCCGCCGGCGAGCGCTACTTCCCCGACGACATCACCGAACAGCACTTTTACCAGCCCACCCCGCGCGGCCTCGAAGGCAAGATCGCCGACAAGCTGGCGCATCTGCGCGCGCTGGATGACGAGGCCGGCAAAGCCTGAGCCGATTCCGTGTCGGCCAGTCGCCACATTGCACGAATTAACTAAAAATCAAAACTCGCTTCATATGGCGAATTAAGTACAATAAATCCATGTTAATCGTCATAAGTGACGGATTATGAAGATATCCAATCAGGTCGTGGACGAACTGATCCTGCGTGAACTGGGTGAGCGGCTTGCGCGTGTCCGGCTCGAACGCAACCTGACCCAGGCCGGGCTGGCCGAGCAGGCGGGCGTGTCCAAACGCACCGTCGAGCGGATGGAAGCGGGCGGTGCCACGCAACTGGTCAACCTGGTGCGCGTGTGCCGCGCGCTGGACCTGCTCGAACGCTTCGAGGAACTGATTCCCGAGCCGGTGGCCAGTCCGGTTGCGCAACTGAAGCTGCGTGGCAAGGAACGACAGCGTGCCTCCCCGGCCAAGGCCACGAGCGCGCCCGCCGGCAAATGGCAATGGGATGACAAGTCATGACGACGCTGGCTGAAGTGAGGCTCTGGGGTCGGACCATCGGCGCGGTTTCGCTGGAAGACGGGGCCGATGTCGCGGCGTTTCAGTACACCCCGGATTTCGCGGCGAGCGGCATCGAACTCTCGCCGATCGTCATGCCGCTGGACAATCGCATCTATCGTTTTTCCAGTCTGCCGCGCAACACCTTTCATGGCCTGCCGGGCCTGCTGGCGGATTCGCTGCCCGATAAATTCGGCAATGCCCTGATCGATGCCTGGCTCGCAACCCAGGGCCGCTCGCCCGCCGATTTCAATGCCGTCGAGCGCCTGTGCTACACCGGTGCGCGCGGCATGGGTGCGCTCGAATTTGCGCCGGCCACCGGACCGGATGTGCGGCCGGCGGAAAAAATCGAAATCGCGGCACTGGTGCAACTGGCATCGGATGTACTCACCCAGCGCAACCACCTGCAGGCCTCGTTTGCCGACGCCAGCCGCGCCGAATCCCTGCAGGATCTTTTGCGTGTCGGCACCTCGGCCGGCGGCGCGCGCGCCAAGGCGGTCATCGCCTGGAACCGCGACAGCAACGAAGTGCGCTCGGGGCAGGTCGCATCCGGTGCGGGCTTTGATTACTGGCTGCTGAAATTCGATGGCGTCGCCGGCAACAAGGACAAGGAACTCGACGACCCCAAGGGCTATGGCGCCATCGAATATGCCTATTCCCTGATGGCGCGGGCCGCCGGCGTGACGATGAACGAATGCCGGCTGCTCGAAGAAAATGGCAGGCGCCATTTCATGACCCGGCGCTTCGACCGCCTGCCCGGCGGCGCCAAACTGCATGCCCAGTCGCTGGGCGCGCTGGCGCATTTTGACTACAACGCGCCCGGTGCCTATGCTTACGAACAGGCCCTGCTCGTCATCCGGCAACTCAAGCTGCCGATGGCTGCGCTCGAAGAGCAGTTCCGGCGCATGGCCTTCAACGTCATCGCGCGCAACCAGGACGATCACGTCAAGAACATCGCCTTCCTCATGGACCAGGACGGCAACTGGTCGCTTTCGTCTGCCTTCGACATGACCTACAGTTACAACCCCGCAGGCATCTGGACCGCGCAGCATCAGATGAGCCTCAACGGCAAACGCGATGGCTTCAGCCTGGAGGATTTTCGGGCATGTGCAAAAAGCGCCCTGCTGAAACGCGGCCGCGCCGACACCATCGTCGAGGAAGTGCGCACAGCCGTGGCCGACTGGCCGCAATACGCCGCAGCGGCGCGCGTGACCGACGCCTGGCGTGACCAGATCCAGCGCACCCTGCGCCTCGACCTGCCACAGAAGTAGCCGGGCAGAAGTGATTGGCCTGCGGGCGATACGCTCGCCGCACAAGCACGCTGTCCTGCCTTGAACGAAAGCATGGACATACAACCGCCTTGGCTTTATCAGGAGACCCCGCCATGATCAAACGCATACTGCTCGTCGCCGCACTAACCCTCAGCCTGCCCGCACTGGCCGCCGACACCGCTCCCTGGGGCAGCGCCAAGGTGCTGGAAATCGAATACGCGAAACAAAAAGTCGTCTACGACGCCGCCGTCAAAACCGAAGCCGCGCTCACCAGCGTCCTGGACCGCGCCAGCTACCTCAGCGCCCTCAACGGTGCCGATCCCTTCGACAACAAGATCGTCATTGTTTTGCACGGCAATGAAATCAACTTCTTTGCCACCAAAAACCTCGCCAGATACAAGGCCCTGATGGAGCGGGCGCAAAGCCTCACCGTCGGCGGCATCATCGAATTCAGAATGTGCAAAATCGCCGCGCAAGGCCACGGTTACCAGCCCAAAGATATCCACGGCTTTGTCTCCATGGTGCCCATGGGCGATGCCGAAATCGTGCGGCTGCAGCAGGAAGGGTTTGCGTACATGCGCTAGGAAACACTGGTTTATTCGCAATTCGTCATTCCGGCGAACGCCGGAATCCAGTTAGGGAAACGCTTAACAAGTCCTTCGACAGGCTCAGGACGAACGGCAAGTAGTTAATTTCGTTCGTGGTGAGCTTGTCGAACCACACGGCAAACCAACTTATTCAGCGTTTCCTTAAATCAAGGTGCTGGACCCCGGCGTGACAACTGGTTCGGGGCTTTCTTGGTTGATTGCAGGCGTGCTAGCGGCGTGTTGCGGCTTTTGGTCTGTCCTGTAGTGCCGCCCGTTCCAGATTCAGTGCCAGCAGGCGCTTGAGAATCTCCTCGTCAGCCATCTCCGGCGTGTAGTCGGTCCAGCCGTAGGCGTTGGCCACCGCCTCGTCGAGTACGCGGTGGGCGTGGTCCAGCCACGCTGCCTGGCCGGCGGCGCGGGCGTTGTAGAGATGGGTCAGCGTGCGTTTCTTCAATTCGGCTTCGTGGCCGGGCCTGGCCACCGGGCGCAGCGGAAAACCGGCCTGTTCCTCCTCGGGCGTGCGCACCCAGTCCACCCATTCCGGCGGATTGAGCCAGGTTTCGCGCAGCGTGTTGAGTTGCGCGGCAGCGGTGGCGATGTTCTCCGCCAGCGCCAGCTCCGCGTAGCAGGTGGGCGAGGCACGCTCGGGTGCGGCGGCGGTGTCGCGCGGCGTCAGGCCGTCGGGGAAGGGGAAGGTTTCGAAAGTGGTGGTGGGAGTGTAGCGGGGACGGTCTTCCAGCGACGTGCCCATACGCAACGACCAGAGTTCGTGGAAGCGGGAATGCAGGATGCCGAAGGTGGTGTCGTCGGAACGGGCAATAACATCCAAGAGATTCATTGCCAGAGTGGGGGAGCTGCGCCATGCAAACACCCTGTGCTTGGAGACTACGGGCGTAACGATATATCTAGACAAAGACTCTATGGCACGCCGCAATTCTGGTCTGGGACGTTCGAATAGCCACCATTGTTCACGTGTCCGTGCGTTCCGGTCATTCGCGCGTGCTGGCTTTACATGAGTGAGTGCATGTTGAAACGGCGCTTCGTATTTCATGGCTTCATCAATAGAGAGGCCGGTGAAATCAATAATCCAGGTGTCTGATGGGTTTCGAACGACGTCTGTTGCGTTGATCCAAGGACGGAGCACCTGGCTATTGGATTGGCCATTAGGATTACCGCCTTGTTTAAGTAGGCTTCTGGCAAGTTCACCGGGAATGTCAAAGTTGCCGTATTTCTTGATGCCTTCAAAACTCGTACCTGTATTTTCTGCAAGTGATTTGG
>CAYGMS010000195.1:0-4921 GCA_964350905.1 uncultured Thiobacillus sp.
TCTTCCAGGCTGCGTCCCGCTGCCGCTGCGCCTTGCGGAATCAGCACGGTATGCAGCCGAGGCTGCGACTGCTGGTCGAGTTCGTCGTCGACGTCGCTGGCGCCACGAAAATAACCACGCATCAAGGCGTAGCGCGTTTCACGCACTCCGCGAACCCGTTTCAACACCTGGGACAACGGAATGCCCAACAGCATCATTGCGTGCGAAGCCAGCATCAATGAGCCTTCCATTACTTCGGACACCACCTCGGCCGCGCCCGCTGCTTTCAGCTCGTCGATGTGAGTATCGTCGATGGTGCGCACGACCACCGGCACTTCCGGCCGCAGTTCGCGCACATGGCGCAGGATGGCCATGCTCGAATGCAGGTCGGAATAGGTCACCACCACGGCCTGCGCGCGGCTCAACCCTGCTGCAACCAGCACTTCGCGGCGGCTGGCGTCGCCATACACGACGCTGACACCGGATGCCGCCACCGCACGGATGCGTTCGGGGTCGGCATCCAGCGCGACGAAGCTGATATCTTCGGCCTCAAACAAACGCGCCAGATTCTGGCCGCTGCGGCCGTAGCCGCACACGATCACATGCTTGCTTTTGCCAAAAGTCTTGACCGCAATATCGTGGACTTCCTTGGCGCGCCCGGCCCACTCGCTGCCCGCTATCAGCCGGGTCAATGTGTCCATGCGGTTGATCATCAGTGGCGCAATCAGCATCGACAACACCATCGCTGCCAAAACCGGCTGGGTAATTTCAGCGCCCAGCAAATTCAGGTCGGCCGACTGCGCCAGCAGCACAAAGCCAAATTCGCCTGCCTGCGCCAACCCCAGCGCCGTCCGCACGGCAGTGGGCCGCGCACTGCCGAAGGCCAATCCCAGACCGGTCACCAGCACGGCCTTGCCAATAACGATGGCGGTCACCAGCAACAGCACGTCACCCCAGTTCAGCATGACCTGCATCAAGTCGAGACGCATGCCGATGGTGACGAAAAACAGCCCCAGCAACACGTCACGGAAAGGCTTGATGTCGTCTTCCACCTGATAGCGATATTCGGTTTCGGACACCAGCATGCCGGCCAGGAAGGCACCCAGCGCCAGGGACAAGCCGGCGCTTTCAGTCAGATACGCCAATCCCAGCGTGAACAACAGCAGATTCAGCGTGAAAAGTTCGGGCGACTTGTGCCCGGCCACCCACTGGAACCAGGGGCGCATGATGCGCTGGCCCACGAACAGCAGGAAACCCAGCACCACCACGGCCTTCAGCGTGGCCAGCGCCAGCGTGGCCGCCATCGCGTCTGATTCCTTGGCAAAGGCCGGAATCAGGATCAACAGCGGCACCACGGCCAGATCCTGGAACAGCAGGGCGCCAAAAATCTGGCGGCCATGCGGTGTCTGGATTTCCATCCGCTCGGCCATCATCTTCGATACGATGGCGGTGGATGACATCGACATGATGCCGCCGAGCGCAATGGCGGCCAGCAAGGGTAAATCGAGCAACCAGGCGATCAGCGCGGTGAGCACGATCGTCAGCACCACCTGCGCCCCACCGAAGCCAAACACCGTCATGCGCATGGTCATCAGGCGCGGCAGGCTGAATTCCAGACCGATGGAGAACATCAGGAATACCACGCCGAATTCGGCCAGATAGCGCGCTTCTTCGCTGTCCGGAATCCAGCCCAAGGCAAAAGGCCCGATGACAATACCGGTCACCAGGTAGCCCAGCATGGTCGGCAAACGCAAGGCGCGCGCAGCAGCAGCCACCAGCACGGCAGCCGCCAGTAGCACTAAAACAAGTTGAAGTCCGCTATGCAATCAAAGTCCTCAGAAGCGAAATCCCAATTTGCTGCTGTCGGCCATGTCGTGCCGGCAATGGGGAAAACGCTGTTAGATAAGCAGGCTTTAGTATACTTGCCGACCATGCACCCTGAACCTACGTCCCCTGAACATTTGCTTGTACTTGCACGCCAGGTGCTTGTCATAGAAGCCGACGCGCTGCGCACGCTGTCGACTCGACTCGATCATCGCTTTGCCGACGCCGTCTACCTCATGCTGGCCTGCAAAGGCCGCGTGGTGGTCACCGGCATGGGCAAATCCGGGCATGTCGGCCACAAGATTGCCGCCACGCTGGCATCGACCGGGACCCCTGCCTTTTTCATGCACCCGGGGGAAGCCAGTCATGGCGATCTCGGCATGATTGCTCACGATGACGTGGTATTGGCCATGTCGAACTCAGGCGAAAGCAACGAGATCGTCAGCATCGTGCCGCTCATCAAGCGGCGCGGTGCCAAACTCATCGCCATGACGGGCAATCCCAATTCAACCATGGCCCGCGAGGCCGATGTGCATCTCAACGCGTCGGTCGACAAGGAGGCCTGCCCGCTCAATCTGGCGCCCACCGCCAGCACCACGGCGGCATTGGCGCTGGGCGATGCGCTGGCGGTGGCCTTGCTCGATGCCCGCGGCTTCTCGGCTGATGATTTCGCGCGCACCCACCCCGGAGGCAGCCTGGGGCGGCGTTTGCTGGTGCGCGTGCATGACATCATGCACACAGGCGACGCGCTCCCCAAAATCGATCACGAGGCCTCACTCAAAGTGGCGCTTCTCGAAATGACTAAAAAAGGCCTGGGCATGACGGCGGTGGTCGATGCCGCCGGCAAGGTGGCTGGCGTCTTTACCGATGGCGACTTGCGGCGCGCGCTGGAACACGCACTCGACCTGCAGCAGGCGCGTGTGACCGACCTGATGACAAAAAATCCCAAAACAATCTACGCGGACGAACTTGCCGTGGCAGCAGTGGAAAAAATGGAATCTCTTAAAATCAATGGCTTGCTGGTTATCGACCGTGACAACACCTTGCTGGGCGCACTCAACATGCACGATCTGCTGAAAGCGGGGGTCGTATGATGACCGCCGACCTGATTGCCCGCGCCCAGAAAATCAAGCTGATCGCATTTGATGTCGATGGGGTGATGACTGACGGCACCCTGTTTCTGGCCGACGACGGACAGGAATTCAAGGGCTTCAACTCGCTCGATGGCCACGGCCTGAAAATGCTCAGGGGCAGCGGCGTGCAACTCGCCATCATCACCGGCCGCAGCTCGCGTGTCGTGGAGCACCGCGCCCGGAATCTTGGCATCGAAATCATCCATCAGGGGGCGCACGACAAGCTGGCCGTGTATGAGTCGCTCTGTCGCGACCTCAAGCTTGCCTACGACACCACGGCCTACATGGGCGACGACGTGGTTGATTTGCCGGTGATGCGGCGCTGCGGGCTGGCGATCAGCGTGCCGGCCGCGCCCGAACTGGTGAAGGCGCACAGCCATCTGGTCACCACCCGCCAGGCCGGGCATGGTGCGGTGCGCGAGGCCTGCGAATTTCTGATGCGCGCGCAAGGCACGCTGGATGCAGCCCTGGCGCCTTATCTGAAATGACCGCTTGCGTGTATTTTGCGGCGGGCACGCATGATTCGGGGACCGCATGATCTCACGTGGCTCGCTGTGGCTACCACTGGCCATTCTGCTGGTGCTCGCCGCACTCAGCTTCTGGATCGAGCGTTCCGTGCAAGTCTCGGCTAATGGTGATTTGACCATGCGGACCGAGCCGGAAGGCATCATGGAAAATTTCGATGCGCTGCGAACCGATACCGAAGGACAGCCGCATTACAGACTGACGGCCCGCAAGCTGAAACATTATTCCAACAGCAAACGCACTGAACTCGAATCACCCCGCTTCATCCAGATGGACCCGCAATCGGGCGAAGTCACAGCAGTGGCGCAACAGGCGACGGTTTCGCCTGACGGCAGCGAGGTGGATTTGCGCGGCGAAGTCCAGGTTCTGCGTGCGGCCCGGCCTGGACAATCGGCCATGTCGCTTCATACTGCCCGACTGGTTATTTTTCCCGAGCGCGACATGCTCCACTCGCCCGGGCCGGTGGACGTCAGTGACGCCACCCTGAAACTGCACGCGGGCAGCATGGAATACGACGCCAGGAAACGCGTGATTAAACTGACAGGACGGGTGAAAGCCCGTTATTTATCCGGAAGAAGCTAGTGCCATGCAAACATTGAAAACGGGTTTTTATGCAGCACTGTGTGCTGTCCTGCTGGCCTCTCCGGCCCATGCCGAAAAAGCCGACCGCGACAAGCCCGTCAACCTTGAGGCTGACACGGTCACGCTCGACGACATCAAGAAAATCAGCGTCTATCAGGGCAATGTGATCTTGAGCCAGGGCACGCTGATGCTGCGTGCCGATCGTGTCCAGGTCACCCAGAATGCAGGCGGTCTCGACAAGGTGAGCGCCACGGGCCGCCCGGCCGCGTTTCGCCAAAAGCTTGATGGGCGTGATGAGCAGATCGAGGGCTTTGCCGACCGCATCGAGTTCGACAGCGGTAACAGCCAACTGGAGTTGATCGGTCAGGCTCGGCTGCGGCGCAATGGCGACGAACTGCGCGGCGCGCAAATTTCGTATAACGCCAACACCGAGTTCTACAAGGTGACCGGCCAGCCTGATGCCCAAACACCTGCTGGCCGGGTACGCGCGGTCATTCGTCCGAAAACGCCCTCGGCACAACCCGCCGCCAAACCATGAGCCAGATTTTTGCCCAGGGCCTGCGCAAGACGTATGGCAAACGCACGGTGGTGCACGATGTCTCTTTCACCGTCAAAAGCGGAGAAGTCGTCGGGTTGCTTGGGCCCAACGGTGCCGGCAAGACCACCTGCTTCTACATGGTGGTGGGGCTGGTCGGCGTGGATGGCGGCAATGTGCATCTGGATACGCACGACCTGACACACATGGCCATTCACCAGCGCGCGCGGCTGGGCCTGTCCTACCTGCCCCAGGAACCCTCGATCTTCCGCAAGATGACGGTCGAGGAAAACATCCGTGCCATTCTCGAGTTCAAGCCCTACAACAAGGACGAACTCGAAGA
>CAYGMS010000196.1:0-2892 GCA_964350905.1 uncultured Thiobacillus sp.
CGCTTGAAGGGATTGAAGCGCGCGGCGAGACGGTTGATTGCGACAAGCTGGAGGTCGTGGCTTGTCGCAACGAAACGGCAGGCATAGCTGCGGTTGAGCCGGGAGAGGTCGAATTCTGCTGCGGAATAATGGCTTCCGCTGCGCGGGGCGGCCGCGGGCGGGAGAATGCGGTAGGTGCCGCCGCCTGATCAGTGCGATACGCGCGTGGCGCCCCCGCCCGACAGCACGCGCACGCGATCGCCTACCTGGAATGTCTCGTCAGCGGACTGGGTAATGGCGATCAATCGGCCCGAATCCAGTTTGACGGTGATTTCCACGCCTTTGTTGCGGGTGGCCCCTTCTTCAATGGCTGCCCCGCCCAGTCCGCCCAGTACGGCGCCTACCGCTGCACCGACCACGCTGCCTTTGCCGCTGCCGACCGTGCTGCCGGCCACACCCCCGACAACGGCCCCGGCGCCTGCGCCGATTGGCGTCTTGGTGCCTTCGATGTTCACTTCGCGTACCGACTCCACTATGCCCATCTGCACTTCCTGTACGGCGCGGGTCTGGGCGCGGCTATAGTCCTTGCCACCGGTGCCACTGGCACAACCGACGAGCGAAACAATCGCCGCTGCGAGAAGGGTGGAGGTTAAAACGCCAAGCGAGATTTTCATGATGATGTACCCACGGTTGTCATGCTTTCAATATAGGCAAAGAGTGCGTCGCCCGGTTTTAGTTGCACGCCGGACGAAATCAAAGGGTCTTGCCGAACGTGGCCTTGAACAGCCCGGCGATGGCATCACGGCTGGGCGTGTGGTTCTGTCCGCCACGATGCTCGATCTTGATCGAACCCATCAGGCTGGCCAGCTGGCCGGTGGTTTCCCAATCCCAGTCATGGGCAATGCCATAGAGCAGGCCGGCGCGGAACGCATCGCCGCAGCCGGTCGGGTCGACCACCGCCTTGGCCGGGACGACAGGAATGTCGATCTGGCGGCCTTCGGCATAAAAGCGTGACCCTTCTTCGCCGCGCGTGACCACCAGGCATTTCGTCCGGGCCGCCAGCGTTTCGAGCGACAGTTCGGTGCGCGCTTGCAGCAGTTCGGCTTCGTAATCGTTGAGCGTGACGTAGTCCGCGAGCTCGACCATTTCCAGCAGTTCGCTGCCGGAGAACAGCGGCATGCCCTGGCCGGGATCAAACACGAACGGTGTGCCAGCTTCGTGGAACTGGCGGCAGTGACTGAGCATGCCGTCGCGGCCGTCGGGCGAGACGATGCCCAGGCCGATATCTCGTGCTTGCGAGGCATCGTTTTCGTGCGAGAAAAACATCGCGCCGGGATGGAAGGCGGTGATCTGGTTGTCGGCCAGATCGGTGGTGATGAAGGCCTGCGCGGTGTAGCTGCCCGGCATGTGGCGGATCGTCTCGCGCGAGATGCCAAGCGCATCCAGCCGGTCGGCGTAGAGACTGAAGTCTTCACCGACGGTTGCCATGATGACGGGCTCGCCACCCAGCAGTTTCAGGTTGTAGGCGATGTTGCCCGCACAGCCGCCGAACTCGCGTCGCATTTCCGGCACCAGAAATGACACGTTCAGCATGTGGACCTTGTCGGGCAGGATGTGGTGTTTGAAATGATCCTGAAACACCATGATGGAATCGAAGGCGAGGGAACCGCAGATGAGCGTACGCATGGGAAAGTCGGTTGAGGAGGACAGAAGGGGAGGATTATACGCAGGCAGGCCCCGACCTTTTTCGCTGCCTCTCCGCCATCGTTGGCGGGGCGAGGGGGAATGGCGCTTTAGCGCGAGCGACGGTCAGGCCGCGAATGAGTCCTTGTCCTGATCGGCGATGGCGCGCAGCATCAGGATATCGCGATAGACATGCTGCTCGAAGCCGATGCGTGTGCCGCCACGCTTGTCGTAAATCAGTTCATCAAAGAAGGCACTGGCGTCCGGCGTTTTCCACACCTTGACCAATCCTTCCAGAAGCAGCGGATAGGCTTCGAGTCCTGCGCCCTCCTCGTTGTTGCTCGAAGTGCCCTGTCCCGAGAGATCGACGTTGAAATAGCGGCGGCATTCGGCGCTGGCTGTCGCATAGCCAGCGGTATCGCCTTCGCGCTGCAGCAGGTCGAGCAGCAACAGCCAGGGGACAGGCGATTCGTCGGGTGCGAGCCGCAGGTGTTCCTGCAGCAGGTGCACGGCGAGCTCACCATGGCCGTGCGCCATGTACACCTCGGCCTGGTCAAGAATGTCATCGTTGACCTCGGTGCTTGCGGCTTCAAGCGGGGACATTTCAGATAGTTGTTGTGGCCTGGGCGCGACGGCTGTGGGCGGCGACGACGAGGCCTCATGCAAAGACGGCATGGTATCGGGTGGTGTCCAGGCGCTGTCATCCATCATCACGATCGGGCGGCGATTGCGGCTGCGGCGACGCAGCCCTGCCACCAGCAGCCCGCTTCCCGCGACCAGGCCAACGGCGAGCAAATACAGTGGCCATTGTGCGGGTTGCTTGGCAGCGGGGGAGGCGGCTTTCGGGGAGGTGGTTGCGCGCTTTGCCTCGAGTTCGATATTGCGCTGCTGCAGCGCAGTCAGTTGGGTTTCCAGATGTGCAAGCTTGCGCGTGAGCGCCGTATTCTCATCCGACATTTCGGTGGCGGTCAGCGGCTCCGGGCGTGGCAGCGTCAAGTCTGGAAGATTGGTGTCGAGCCGCAGAGCGAGTGCTGCACGGACGGTGCTGCCATGTTTGCCGGATAGCACCAGGCGTGGAGCGGCAGTTGAAGCGCTGGCTGACGCGCGCGGTGTGGCCGACTGCGAGACCGATGTCGCCAGGCGGGGAGAGGTGGTTCGGGCTCGCTGGGTGCTGCGTGGAGCTTTACGGGCAGCGCGTGGTTTCGGTGTGCTGGTGGTTGCAGCGGGCAT
>CAYGMS010000196.1:2992-4916 GCA_964350905.1 uncultured Thiobacillus sp.
TCGCCCAAGCCGAGGGCGGTGGCGGAACCGAAGTGGAACAGGCTTAACAGGAGGCAGGCAGTTTTTATTTTCACGTGGCCACTATTTAAAGAAATACTCCATGTATTCCGGCTGTTTAGCGCTGAAACTTAAGCTGGCCGCGCAATATTGGCATGATTTTTGGGTTTGGTCAGCACATTAGTACCAGCCCCCAGGTGACGATGACATTGATGAGCGCAAGCATGACTGCCGCACTGCCCATGTCCTTGGCACGTTTGATGAGCAGATGATGGTCCAGCGAAATACGGTCAACCGCTGCCTCGATTGCAGAATTGAGCAGTTCGACGATCAGCACGCCCAGTACTGCGGCAATCATCAGGGCGCGTTCGATCCCGGTTTCACCCAGATAAATCGCCAGTGGAATCAGCAGCAGCGCCAGAAACAGTTCCTGGCGGAAGGCGTTTTCGTGCCTGAACGCGGCGGCGAGACCTGCCCATGAATAGCCCGCCGCATTCAGTACCCGGCCCAGGCCGGTCTTGCCCTTGAACGGGCTGGCAGGTTCGCTCATGCCGCTGGTTTATAGGTCAGGTCGAGTTCGCGTGCGGCCTTGACGTCGTCCAGACGGCGCACCGGCAAACTGTAGGGCGCGCCCTTCACCAGCGCGGCACTGGTTTCGGCTTCGTGCTTGATGGTCTTCATCGCCTCGATGAAGCCATCCAGCGTTTCGCGGCTTTCGGTTTCGGTGGGCTCGATCAGCAGGCACTCTGGCACCAGCAGCGGAAAATAGGTAGTCGGCGCGTGATAGCCGTAGTCGAGCAGGCGCTTGGCAAAATCCATTGCGGTGACGCCGGTGGTTTCCTTCAGCCGCTTCAGCGTGACGACGAACTCGTGACTGGCGCGGCGCGTGGGGAACGCGAGATCGAAACCGGCTTCGCGCAGCTTGACCATCAGGTAGTTGGCATTGAGCGTGGCATATTCGGCGACACGGTGCATGCCATCGCGGCCCAGCAGCAGGGCATAAATGTAGGCACGCATCAGCACGCCCGCATTGCCCATGTTGGCCGACATGCGGCCGATCGATTGCGGCAGGTCGGCTTCGGTCGCCAGCCGGTAAAAGCCGTTGTCGTTCAGCACCAGCGGGATCGGCATGAAGGGCAGCAGCCGCTTTGATACGCCCACCGGACCCGCGCCCGGTCCACCACCGCCGTGCGGGGTGGAGAAGGTCTTGTGCAGGTTCATGTGGATGACGTCGAAACCCATGTCGCCGGGACGGACCTTGCCCAGAATCGCGTTGAGGTTGGCGCCGTCGTAATACGAGAGGCCACCCGCATCGTGAACGATTTTCTGAATGTCGGAAATGGCTTTCTCGAACACGCCCAGCGTCGATGGATTGGTCAGCATCAGGCCTGCAGTGTGGGGGCCGACAGCCGCTTTCAGTGCGTCGATGTTGACGCTGCCGGTCGCATCGGTGGGGATTTCCCTGACCGTATAACCGCACATGGTGGCGGTGGCCGGGTTGGTGCCGTGCGCCGCATCCGGCACGATGATCTCGCGCCGTGCCGTGTCGCCGCGTGCATCGTGATAAGCGCGAATCATCGCCACGCCGGCAAATTCGCCATGCGCGCCCGCCATCGGCGCCATCGACACACCGGCCATGCCGGTCACGTCCTTCAGCATTTCCTGCAGTTCGAACATGCTGGCGAGGAAGCCCTGGCCGGTGTCGTCCGGGCTCGCCGGGTGGCGCGCCAGAAACTGCGGCAGCATCGCCAGCGAATTGCACGCACGCGGGTTGTACTTCATCGTGCACGAACCGAGCGGATAGAACTGCGTGTCGATCGAGAAGTTCTTCTGGCTCAAGCGTGTGTAATGGCGCACCACGTCGAGTTCAGACACCTCGGGCAGCGCCGGTGCATCCTTGCGCCGCAAACTGGCGGGCAGGTCGTCG
>CAYGMS010000197.1:0-4904 GCA_964350905.1 uncultured Thiobacillus sp.
GTGCCCGGCATTTCGGCCAACCTGATGACCCCGCTGTCCAAGTAAGTCTTACCCCTAACCTAGAGGAGAACTGAATAATGAAAAAGCAACTTTTATCGACTGCTATATCGACTGCCCTGCTGGTAATGGCACACAGCGCCCACGCCACCAACGGCGACCAGATGATTGCCATGTCAGCCGCACAGGCCGGGATGGGTGGCGCTACCGTCGCCCACGCTCAGGATGCCCTTACCATCCTGGTGAACCCCGCCGGTATGGCCGATCTCGGTATCAAGGATGTGCGTTTTGACCTGGGCTTCGGTCTGCTCAATCCGCCGCGCGAGGTCAATGGCCAGGAAAGTGATTCCGACTGGTACATGATGCCCGGTGGCGGTGCGGTCTTCAATGTCAATGACCGGCTGTTTCTCGGCATGGCGCTGGGCGGGGTTGCCGGCATGGGGGTGAATGTGGCCGATATTGGCCATCCCCTCATCGTCAAGCCGGTGGTGACGACCAAGCAAGTGTTCCGCTTCACCCCGGCCGCCGCGTTCAAGGTCAACGACGCCCTTACCTTGGGTGCTTCGCTGAACATCGCCAATCAAAGTCTGGCGATGTCTCTGCCCACCAATCTTGGTACTCAGATCACCTTGCCACAAAACCAGCAGTTCGGCTTTGGCACCACGCTGGGCGCGACCTACAAGATCAATCCCAAGCTGCAGGCCGGTTTGAGCTGGACGAGCAAGACCGATATTGCCGACATGGAGTACTACTCTGCCTCTGGCATGACCAGCTTCGACATGGACATGCCCGCCTCGGTTGCCTTCGGCCTGGCATTCAAGCCGATGCCGGGCTTGCTGGTGGAGGCCGACATCAAGCGCATTTTCTTCAATGATGTGATGGACCGAATCGCGGTCATCAATGCGCCGGCCGGTTTCCCGACTACGCTGGCTTTTGGCTGGGACGATCAGACCGTCTATTCCATCGGCGTGAAGAAGGACATGGGGCCGATGGCGGTCAGCGTCGGTTACAACTATGGCAAGTCGCCCATTGGTACCGAAGACGTTGACTTCAACCTCGGCTCCACCGCGATTGTTGAGCATCACCTGTCGTTCGGCCTCACGCGCAAGTTCAGCGACAAGGTGAGCGGCAGTTTTGCTTACACCCATGCCTTCAACAACAAGGTGGAGTCCAGCAGTGGCAGCGGGAACACCATCGAGATCAGCCAGAACCAGTACAACATGAATATCGCGTACAAGTTCTGATCAGGACGCCCGGTCGAGTGACCGGGTTTCCAGTATTTCCCGCCTCAGCGAGGCGGTTCATTAATTGGAGTTTTTCATGACCGTAGACCGTATCGTGCACCTGGTGGCCGGCCTGATGGTGCTGCTCAGCATCGCGCTGGCCCACTTTTCCAACCCGGCCTGGCTCTGGCTCGGCGTTTTTGTCGGCGCCAACCTGGCGCAAAGCGGTGTGACCGGCTTCTGTCCGCTGGCCTTCATGCTGAAGAAGTCAGGGGTCAAGGAAGGCAGTTGCTGTTCCTGAAAACAAGTTGAATGCTGTTTTTTTCGGCGGCGGCCGTTTGTGCTGCTGCCGTTTTCGACTGACGGGTTGGTCAGGTTGACCGGCCTGTGAGTCACGTGCTGGTATTATTCAGGACACAAAATTCATAGTGGCTGTAAAAAGAAGAAAGTCCGCAGAAGACCGCCGTCATGACATCATCGAGGCGGCGATGGAAATCATTCGCCACGAAGGCGTGGCCAAACTCACTACCCGTTCGCTATCCAAGGCGGTCGGTATCGCACAACCCACCCTGTTTCTCCACTTCGGCAACAAGAGCCATATTCTGGTTGCGCTGGTGGATACCATTCAGAAGCGGTTGCAGCAAGAAATGGCCGGGCTCGGCCTGGCGCAGATGACACCACTGGAGCGGCTGAAGGCAGTCATCCGCGCGCATTTGAATTTCATCCAGAAACAACCGGGCATCCCCCGCCTGCTGTTTTCCGAAGCCTTGCAAAGTGGTGACCCCCTCTTCCGCGACCGCATGAACGAACTGGTGATGTTCTTTCTGAACTTTATCGCCGGTTTGATCAGTGCCGCACAGGAAAAGGGGGAAATCCGTCCGGACATCGTCCCGCAGCAGAATGCCTGCATTCTGATCGCCGCCGTGCAGGGGCTGGCTTTCCGCTGGATACTCTCTGACCACCGCTTCGAACTGGCGGATCAGGCCGATGCGGTCATTGTCACCCTGATCGAGGGCTGGGCACCGAGGGATTGAGCTTGATCAGGCATGTGCGGGTTGTCTAGGGAAGCGCTGAACAAGTCCACAATGTCATTCCGGCGAACGCCGGAATCCAGCCAGATCAAGCATCTGGACCCCGGCCTTCGTCGGGGTGACAACTTGTTCAGGGGTTTCTAGCTGGCGTCGGGCACCGGATCATCCCGGCAATCGATCAGCGCCGGGTCATCCTGATGATCAATCAGGATGCGCTTGACCCGCATTTGCCAGAGCCGGCCAAACTCTGTTCGCTCTGCATCGCTTGCCGTTCCTGTAAGGATGGCTGGCACCAGTACCTGCAGTTCGGGCTGCGCGGGCACGACCTCGGGACGGTAGGTGACGGCCAGGCGTGCGCCCGTGTCGAGTCGGCTGAAACGGATTTCAGTGACGTTTTCCACTGCGAAGCTTATTAAATTACGGCGGCTGAATTTTCCAGCCAGGCCCTTGAACCCCCCTTCACCCGCTGCGCCAGTCAGCATTCCAATGACGGCAGCGGTGACGCCTGTGACGCCGCCCGTTTGCGCATCGCCGAACTCGACACGAATGCCGCCACGTTCCGGTATGTCGTCCGGGTAGAGTCGGGCGAGCGCCTGCAGGGTCATCAAATAGGCGCCTGCCACCGTGGGGCAGGAATGCCCGGCAAGTTTGACTGCATCGACATAGCCGTATTCGATCCGCCCACCGTCGACGGTGCCAAGCAGTTCGGCGAGCGGGTCGTGCAGGGTGATGCGGGCGACTACATCGAAAAAGTCGGGATAGCTCATGACGGATTCCTTTTCTGAAAAATCAAGGCCGAAGCCAGCGCAGTACAGGCTTGCAGCAGAAACCAGATCAGTGCGGCGAGGCCAGTCAGCAGGCCCCATTGCCAGCCCATTCCGGCTGCGATTCCACCGCTACAGAATAGCACCGCGCGGAGGCCGTTATAGCGTCCCAGGCTGCGGCGTAATTTTGCGTGCCAGTCGCTTTGTACGCCGGGGCGCAGCCAGACCGGCAAAAGCTGGCTGGCCGCGCCGGATACCAGCGGTAGCATGAAGCCGGTGACGAAGGACCAGGTTGGCTCGGCGGGGTAAAAGGCATTGACGGTGCCGAGAACCACGCTGATGACGAGTCCAGTCAGTGCGGCAGCGAGCAGTGGCGCCGCACCGTGAAGTGCAAAAATTTCGGTGTGATAAAGCCGCAGCCAGCTTGCTGCCAGCCGGAAGATCGGGGCTAACCACACTACGGCACCGATCCAGGCAAGCGGGGCGAACCATGCCGAGCCGGTGGCGATCAGCAATACGCCGGACACCGCCCACGGCAGGTCGCGACGCAGCCGTTCTGCGACCTGCGGATCGGGCCGGCCAGCGGCGGTTGGCAGCAACACGGCAAGGGTGCTCACGGCCGTGAGCCCGATGAAGCCAAGCGTGTTGAGATGCAGATGCAGGCGGCGCAAGGCCAGCATGTGCTGCGGCCAGAACGTGCCGACAACAATGGCGAGCAGGGCCAGCACGAGGCAGGCCAGCGCCGCTTCGTACCAGGCCAGGCCGGGGTGGGGCCGGCCCAGCATGCCGGCGCGGCGGCGTCGGCTCCAGACCAGCAGCGCGATGGCTGCGGTCGCGGCCAGCAGTGCGCCGGCAGGTTGGGCCCAGATCATGCCGGCCACGCTGAATGCGCTCACGGCCAGCGCACCGCCAACCAGCGCCAGCACGGGAATGCCAAGCAGTCCGGTGGCGGCTGCACGGGTGCGGGTGAGCACCGGGATGAAGTGGGTCATGGCGCCCAGGATCAGCGGCATGGCACCGACCGCCAGCATCAGATGTACGGTGGCCGTGCGCCCGGCCACAGGCACCCCCCCCAGCAAGGCCGCGGCAAATGCGGCCAGGGCGAGGAATACCAGTGCCGGCAACATTGAAAACTGCTTAGCTGCGGATGAAGTCGATCACGATTTCTCCGGGGTTGCGCTGCAGATACTGGATTTCGACGATATCGCCATAACGGGCGCGCAACTGGTCGAGCAGGGGTAGCGGGTCATGATCGTTGACGAAGCGCATGCGCTCGCCCGGGTTCAGCGCGTCCAGCGCACCAAAAATGGCGGCGTGGCGAAAGCGTTTGGCGATTCCGCGTGCGTCGAACGGATAAATCTGATCCTGCTGCAGATGGAGATGGGCATTCATGATGGCGTCCTATAGATGTAAATGGAATACATATTATAAACACGAGATATTAATTTACGCGCTTATAATTCGACTTTAAGGTACACATTCAAGTCATGCAGCTTACCCGTTTCACCGATTATTCCTTGAGAGTATTGATTCATCTGGCCACGTATCCGGACACCCAGGCCACGGTGGCCGCGCTCGCCAGCGAGCATGGCATTTCGCGTCACCATCTCACGCGCGTGGTTCATCAGCTTGGCGTCAAGGGATATATCGAAACGCTGCGCGGCAAAGGCGGCGGGATTCGGCTGGCGCGCCGGCCCGACCAGATCCGTATCGGCGATGTGGTTCGTGACACGGAAACAGGATTCGAACTGGCTGAATGCTTCCAGCCGGGCGAAAGCGCCTGCCGCCTGTTGCCCTCCTGCGCGCTCAAGCCGGCGCTGGCAGAAGCCGGGCGCGCTTTCCTGTCCAGTCTGGACCGCTATACCCTGGCCGACTTGTTGCCGCCTGCC
>CAYGMS010000198.1:0-4904 GCA_964350905.1 uncultured Thiobacillus sp.
TGGTTTTGTCGAAACTCATGGCGGGGCTCCTTTGATTTGAGAGTGTGCCCGCGAGCCCTAAAGGGCATAAGGGCAATCGTGGCATGGTAGCCGCTAAGGCAGCGACCTTACACGTGTTGACTGTAGGGATTTTCGCCGCCCAAACCGCCTCTGCAGATGCCGTTCATAACGTGGTTGCAGCATCGGTCTGATAACCGCAACGGCACAAGCGTTTTACCAAGCATCTCCGGGAGTCAGCCATCTGTGCTAAGTACACAGGCGCACGTTGCGGAAGAACGAATGGGACCGCGGCCCCGTAGTCGCAAGGGGGTGGGCCATGTTGAATCGGAAGAATGCGTACGCGCAAGCGTGCGAGAGTGGAGTCAATCGAGCCTTGGTCTGCTTGTTTCACAAAACCTTGGTTTGTTCGCTCTGAAATGCTAACCACATTTTCTCGTCCAGCAATAAACCAACCTCAATCAGGAATTCGACTTGCTTGAAATTTTTGGTCAGATCTTGCGCGCCATGCTGCTGTTCAAGGGCATCGATTTCACCGCGCAGGCATGTGCTAGGCGAGGCAAAAACATGTTATTTCGGCAACAGTTTGCGGATTTGTTTTTCCAAATCAGGGCCTTGTGGGGTGAAATGCACGATCCAGTAATGAGAGTTGCTTGTCGTGGGCCTGCCTTTGCGCGAGTACCCCGTTCTCAGGATGAATGAGTTGTCCTTCGGGTTCACGCTGTACAAGCCATCGCTCTTGTCCAGATCCCAATAGAATGGGTTTGCAAACGGTTTGCCCCGGAGGGCGTTGCTCAGGGTCGAGACAATCTTGCTACTGTCCCATTCGATCTTCAATTGCCGTCCCTGCAGCAACGAAACCGTGGCATTTGGGATGTCCAGGCTGTTCTGGACAATCGGGTCCCCAAGCGCCAGATACTGCTCAATCATCACCTTTGCCGAAGTCCGCATTATCGCCGTCGCTTCAGCTACCGGTTCGGCCACGGGCTGAGCCGGCTTGGCTTTTTCCGGCTGAAGCGGCGGCAGCTTCGCTTCACCCCCCGTCTTGAGGTCGTTCCTGATAACCGACGATACCGTCTCGTCGGCAAAACCAGCCTCCTTGAGTTTCACCACTCTATCGACGTTACCGTAATCGTTTTCAATCATGAAGCGGATGACATTCTCACCGAGGCCCGACGTCTTTAGTCTGGTCAGTTCCTCGGTGGTCAATACTGCCAGAGCAGCCCCGGAAAAAACCAGGACAAAGCCGCTGATCAAGAAGAGAATTGTCGTTTTCATTCCAGAGATCATAATAAAATTTCTCGCTTAAACAAGTAGTTGGTGACTCAATTACATCGGTGGAAACAAGCGGGGGAATGCGGGGCAGGCTACGGTTTGCAATTCCTTGACAAAATAATCGATCGAAAACAGGTTGATTATGCCTCAGTTTGGGTTGCCCGACTAAGGGTGCAAGGCCGACGATGTGGGCAGGGGTGGGCACGCGAGGCATAAGCTTGCGGTCAAATCGGCGGCCATCATCTGCCGCTGATTTCCTCATTGCTGCTTGCCGTGTGGATGGGAGCGTTCTCAGCACGTAGATGATGCCTTCAAACACCAGCCGAGGGTCTTTGGGCTTGCGCCCACCGCCAGCGCGGCGACTGTAGATCTGATCTGTCACCATTAAGCCCGTTACTCAAGTTCAAGGTATTCCCCAAAAGGCGGCGGCTTAACAGTCCGGGTTCGTTGTAATACCGGTTTCAGATCGGCAGGCTGATCACGTTCCAGCATCAGCATGAAGGTGACAGGGTAGGGTTGTGGTTTGCCTTGTTCGTCGTGAAGGAAAATCCATGCAGGCTGCTCGCGGATTTCGTAGGGTTTGCCGGTTTTGCTGGAAATGCCTGATTTGGTCTGAATGGCGGTGGTGGTAATGGAAACCTTAAACATGATCTATCCTTTGATTTGATTGTGAGCGTTCGTTTAGCGAACGTACATAAGATAGTTCGGAAAGCGAACGATTGCAAATAGTACTAAAGGAGTATTGACAGATGACAAAAACAGTTGAACTTCTGGAGGCGGTCAGGAAAAAGCTGGACGGCGTGACCGATTACAAGATGGCGCAGGCGCTGGAAATTCCAAGGCCAAGAATCCACGAATACATGAAAGAAACGGCGCAAGCCGACGCCTACGCAGCCACAAGAATCGCGCTATTGCTAGGCCGTGACCCACTAGAAGTAATCGCGGAGATTGAAAGCGAAGCCGCCAGCACCGAAGCCAAGCGCGGGTTCTGGCGGTCTTTTCATTCTGGTTTGATGCGGACAACATTAGGCAGCGTGTTGTTGCTGACTGGCGGTACTTTAATGCCAGGTCAAACCGGGACGACACAGGCCGCCACTGATTCGCATAATGTATATTAGCAAGTCCTGATATAGCACTCTATTGAGTAACGCGAAACTCAAGCCTGCTGCGGGTTCCGCAGCATTCAGACTGGTTATGTCCATGTCCCTCGTTCAACCTAGGGAGGGATATGATCAAGTTCACTGTACTGAGTACGAAGGGCGGGGTCGGCAAGACGACTTTGGCAGCAAATCTTGGCGCACTCATGGCGGACATGGGGCTGAGAGTCCTGCTAGTCGACGCTGATGTGCAGCCCGCGCTATCAAAATATTACCGTATTAAGCGCGAAGCTCCGTTTGGCCTCACAAAAGTCATCACCACCGGGTATGTCACTGAGGATTGCATCTCTCAGACGGTAATCGATGGGCTCGATGTAATCCGGTCGGATGATCCAGATGGCAGTCTCCAAACCTGGCTTCTACATCGTATTGACCGAGGCGAGCGACTTGGCAATGCCCTGAATTCCCCCGCAGTATCCGAAGACTATTACGACTGCGTCTTAATCGACACGCAGGGAACCGTAGGCCCGCTGCAGGACACTGCCGCACTCGCCGCCACGCAGATCATTTCTCCAATCAAGCCGGAAATTCTGTCAGCTCGTGAGTTCAAAACGGGCACGATGGAACTGCTGGCGCGGCTTGAGCCATCACCAAACTCGAAATACAGGGTAGGGCCGGTCAAGGCAGTCATTTCGATGCAGGACCGGACTGCCGACGCGAGAATCATCGCGGAGTCGATCAGACAGGACTTCATCAAGCTTGGCGGACGGGTCACGGTCCTCGATACGGTAGTCCCTGACGCTAAGTCCTACAAAGAATCGGCCACCCTGTGCATCCCCGCGCACCGGCATGAGCCGTCGCGCAAGGGCACGATGCCATCTGCCTATGAAACCATGCACGCTCTCCTCTGGGAGTTGGTGCCGAGCCTTGCAGGGCATTACGCCGGATCGGAGGCAGCACAAGACCAAAGCCGTGACGGAGCTAAAGCATGATGGCGGGCGGAAAGAAAAAGCCCCCACTCATGAATATCCCGAGTTCGATCAAGATGGTGGACTTGGCTGCCAAGCATGGGTTTACCCCAAAGTCCGATTCGGAAAAACGGACGGTACGGGAGCGCCTGAAGCTGGAAGTGTCCAACAGCCTGAACGTGCCGGCGCCAAACAGCGGGAGCGACCTCAAGCACGACACTGAAGTGGATGACTCGTGGGCAAGTCTTCCAGTAACCGCCGTTCACTTCTATGAGCGAAATCCCCGCAAGGCGAACAACGAAGCCTACGCTGAGCTGAAGGAGAGCATCCGGGTCAACGGAATCCTCCAACCCATGACCGTCACCAAGCGGCCGGGAGAAACCCATTACATCCTGTACGCGGGTGGAAACACCCGCCTGCAGGCCATCCGGGAGTTGTGGGAGGAAACAGGGGATCCAAAGCTCCGCGAAACCCGCGTCATCATCAAAGCCTGGCGCGGCGAAGCATCCGTTCTGCTTGCCCACATGGCCGAAAACACCCAGCGCAACGACATGACCTTCTGGGATCGCGCCAACGGGACGCTGGAAATAAAGCGGCAGATGGAAGAGGAGAGCGGTAAAACACTCTCACACCGGGAGTTTGAAGCCGAAATCAAGAAATTCGGCCTCCAGACTGATCTGCGAACACTCAGCATGTACCGGTTCGCAGTCGAAAAGATTGCCGATGTCGGCCCGTGGCTTTCCGGCTTATCCGTGCGAACCATCCAGCCCCGCCTGAACCTGTTGTTGAAGCTGGCTAATCATCACGACATCGAGGAAAGCGCTTTCTACGCCGAGGTGGTCACGCCAACCGCAAAGACCATAGCCGGCATGGTTCTGGAAGATAGCCATGCGTTTACCGCTGACTTGTTTCTTGGTCGATGCGAAGCCAGCTTGTCTGCCCGACTGGAATTGAATGGGAGGGACATGGGCAAGTTGCTCACCGCCATGGAGCGCTTCCCTGACATGACACTGGAAGGTCTGCAGCGGATATGCAAGCCCCAGCGTCCGGTCGAACCTTCTATTGGCGGAACCCAGACTCAATCCACACCAGAGTCCGTCGGCCAGGAACTGGAGGGAGCCCTTGCGCCACGATTGCCCGGGAGTACCACTCTCACTAAGCAGGCCGCAACAGAACACGGTGAACGCAGCCAAAGAGTGAGTTCAACGGCTTCCCATTCCACAGTCAGTTTCCCCCCGATCCCAGCTGAGAGAGGAGAGCCGGACCGGTTGATGACCTTGATTCAGCAAGTGCTTGTCTCCGCCGGCCTCGGCTCCTGCTATGAGCCTTCACCCGGCATGCCCATGGGGTATTGCATGGGATTCCCCAAGGATGGCCCACTTGATTTGAAAGAGAACGCGCAAAGCCGCCAGGCTGCCTGGTGGGTGCTTGCGATGGCAAGCGGACAGTTCGAAACGGAAGTGTGCCGGTCTGGCCTTGAGGAGCTCAATGAGTGGCGCACCTTGATCCTGGAAGAGGGTAGCCAGGAAACGCTGGGAGGCCTGGAACTCGCCATACAGCACAACAT
>CAYGMS010000199.1:0-2117 GCA_964350905.1 uncultured Thiobacillus sp.
GCCCCGCGCGTACGACTGGATCTGTTGGTGCCGATTTTCAGCCACGCTGATGCGCGAAACCAGGCCATCGCAGGGATTTATTTCCGCATTGATCCACAGCAATATCTTTTCCCCCTGCTGCAATCCTGGCCGACACCCAGCTCAAGCGCCGAAGCCATACTGGCCCGCCGCGAAGGCGGTGAGATGGTCATTCTAAGCAACCTGCGTCACCGCGACAACACGGCGCTGCAATTGCGGCTCCCGGCAAGCGAAAAGGAAATAGTAGCCAGCATGATGGAACAAGGTGTAGGTGGCCTGGTAGAAGGTGAAGACTATCGTAGGATTGCGGTGATCGGCGCAGTGCGTACAGTTCCAGATTCGCCCTGGTTCCTGATAGCTAAAATAGACAAGGCGGAGCTTTACGCTCCGATCCACAGAACTGCCTGGATTGTGGCAATCCTGACGTTTGCCTTCATCGGCGGAGCGGGGGTGAGCACCGGGCTGTGGGGGCGACAACAGCGCGCACAGTTCCTGGCCGGACACTACAAGGACAAACTCCGGAGCCAGGCGCTGGTGCAGCGCAGCGAACGGCAAACGCGCCTGCTCCTGGAATCGGCTGCCGAGGCCATCTATGGGGTAGACATGGAAGGATGCATTACCTTCGCCAACCCCGCCTGCTTGCACATGCTGGGCTACGAACGGGAAGAAGAGCTGCTTGGCCAACATGCCCATGAACTGTTCCATCACAGCCATGCGGATGGCTCCCCCTATCCAGTACATGAATGCCGTATCTACGAAGCCCATTTGAGCGACCAGGTTATTCATGTGGACGACGAGGTGTTCTGGCACAAGGATAGCCACGCCATTCCCGTGGAATACTGGTCTCACCCGATCCGTCACGCAGGACAGGTCGAAGGCTCGGTTGTCACCTTCCTGGATATCACCGAGCGCTTGCGTTACGAAAGCCAGCTTGAGCGCCAAGCCAACTACGATGAGCTGACCGGGCTCGCCAATCGCAATCTGTTGCAGGATCGTCTCAACCAGGCACGGATTTACTCACATCGCCATAACTGCGGGCTGGCAGTATTGTTCATCGATCTGGACCATTTCAAGAATATCAACGACAGCCTCGGCCACGATATTGGTGATGCGTTGCTGGTTCAGATGGCCACCCGCCTTACCGACAGCGTTCGCGAAAGCGACACGGTAGCCCGCCAGGGTGGGGACGAATTCATCCTGATCCTGACGGAAATCGGGAGTGAAGACGAAACGTCCCTGATTACGCAAAAAATTCTCCAGGCGATATCGGCTCCCTTCAACATCGGCGAACATGAATTGCACATCACATGCAGCATTGGCATCACGTCTTACCCGAAGGATGGTGAAGATAACCAGACGCTGCTGAAGAATGCCGATGCCGCCATGTATCGAGCCAAGGAGATCGGGCGCAACAATGCCCAGTTCTATGCAAAAGAGATGAATGTCAGGGCCATGGAGCGACTGACGCTTGAGAACAGTCTGCATCACGCGCTTGAACGCAACGAATTCCTGCTCCATTACCAGCCACAAATAGACTCACGCACCGGCGAAATCGTCGGCATGGAAGCACTGGTGCGCTGGCAGCATCCCGAGCTGGGGCTGGTTTCTCCAGCCAGGTTCATCCCGGTAGCGGAAGCGTCTGGCATGATTGTCCCACTCGGCGAGTGGGTACTGCGCACCGCCTGCATCCAGAACAAGCTATTCCAGCGCGCCGGGCTAAAGCCCATCCGTGTTGCGGTCAATCTCTCGGCACGCCAGTTCAGGCAACCCAATCTGGTCGAGATGGTGGCTGGCATCCTGAGTGAAACCGATCTTGATCCCGCTCACCTCGAACTGGAATTGACCGAGAGCATGGTCATGCAAAATATCGAGGAGACCATCGCCACGCTGGATAGACTCAAGGCGATGGGAATCAAGCTGTCGATCGACGATTTCGGTACCGGCTATTCAAGCTTGAGCTACCTGAAGCGCTTCTCGATCCACACCCTTAAAATCGACCAGTCCTTTGTCCGCGACATTACCACCGACGCGAGCGATGCAGCGATTGCCAAGACCATCATTGCCATGGCGCACGAACTGGGCCTCACGGTGATCGCCGA
>CAYGMS010000199.1:2217-4902 GCA_964350905.1 uncultured Thiobacillus sp.
ATCATGAAACCTGATCTGATTGCGCCCAGCTTCTTTGGCTTGGTACATCGCACTGTCCGCCCACTTGAGTACATCTTCCGCCTTGGCTTCGTGATTGACAAACAACACGACGCCAATACTCGCGGTGCAATGATGTTCGACCGTTGTTTCTGTTTTTTCCTCGTGCAGGAATTTCAGCACATATGGCTCATCCAGGGTGGTTCGAATTTTTTCGGCGACGATGCGGGCTTGCGCGGCCGATTCGGCCTGGTCCTCTTTCAGCTCACTGAGCACCACCACAAACTCGTCACCCCCAAAACGCGCAACAGTATCCATTTCACGCACGCATTGAGCAATGCGCCGAGCTGCCTCCACCAGCAGCAAGTCCCCCACATCATGTCCGTGCGTATCATTGAGCGGTTTAAAGTTATCCAGATCGAGAAACATCACCGCACCATAACGGCCACTGCGCTTGCTGGTCGCCATGATTTTGTGCAACCGGTCAAGCAGCAGTCGGCGATTGGGGAGTTGCGTCAAGCTGTCGTAGAAGGCCAGATTGTTGATTTTCTCTTCCGCCGCCTTGCGCTCGGTGATGTCACGCCCAATGCCAAGCACGCCAATCAACCGCCCTGAGTTGTCGTGCATGGGTTTCCTGACCGTCTCCAGCAGGATGCGGTGCCCGTCGTCGGCGAAGCTCACCCACTCCTCGTTGACGCTAGGGCCGCCCTTGATCATGGCCTTACGGTCGTGTTCACGAGAAAAATCGGCAAGCTCCTTGTCAACAAAATCGTAATCGGTCTTGCCTATGATCTCCGATTCTTTCGCGCCAAATAATCGCTCGAACATGGCATTGCAGGCCAGAAAGACGCCGTCCTGATCCTTGAGCCAGACCAGATCGTCGATTGTCCCGATGATCGTGCGCAGCTTCGCCTCGCTTTTCTGGATGCGGTCCTCGCTTAACTTGCGTTCGGTGATGTCGTACAAAATAACCAGATGCGTTCCGGCAAAATTCGCCTGTAAAGGTGTCGCGCTGCCCATGAATGTGCGCACCAAGCCATCCTTGCAGCGGACATTCACTGCCATTGGTGAAAAACCTCTGTTGGTGCGCTTTGCTTCAACAAAATTGTTCTGCCAGGTTTCAGTCACCCATTTTCGATATTTCGGATCAGGATAAGCACGAAGCCACCAGTCTGCCAGGGTAGGAATATCGTCCGTGGTGTAGCCCACCGTTTGTACAAACGCCTGGTTCAGGTAAGTGATGTTTCCTTGCTCATCGTTCAAAGCAATGGGAACAGGTGTTGCTTCGATAATGGTGCGGAATTTTTCCTCGCTCTCTCGAAATGCCTCTTCTGCCTGTTTTCGCCGCAAGGTGGTGAGGGCTATGATCCAGGCAGCCAGCGCAAGCAATAGATAGACGACTATCTGCAGGACCCGGCCAATAGGCTGATTGTAGAGAGCGGTGCCTGAAAGACTTGCGCGGGGAACGAAGGTCACGATCTTCCAGTAGTATTCATTCGCCGCCGGTTCATGCTGACTGTGCACATGCGGCAAGACAGAATCCATGAAAGTGCGGTGCCCCGGAATCAGCGGGTGGACTGCGGCAAACACAAACAGGCCTTGGTCTGTCAGCAGTGATCCATATTCGGTGGCAGAGATAGTGCGCCACGCTTCGGCAAAATCGTGCCTGAAGCTGCGCTCGTTTTTTCCCAGCATGAAACTCCACTCGTCTTCAAGCTTGGCGCCGCTTAGCCAGTAGCCCTCCCGATTGAGCAGCATGTTGCTATGCGACTTGCCCCCTTGCATCGCGTCATGAAAGCGCTGTAGCAAGTTACTCCCGAAATAATTGAGCACGATCACGCCCTGCTTGCGCCCCGCACTATCGAACACCGGCGTGCCGAAACGAATCATCGGCTTGTGGGGGGACTCCACGCGCCCATGTTCAATATTCAGATCCAGTGGCGAGACAAATATTTCACCCTGATTGAGCTTGATTGTGTCGCGAAAATAATAGCGGTGCGACTTGTTCTGCAGCTGCTCGCGCGGCACGATTGCAGGCTGGCCGTCGTTGTAATTGATACGGATCACTTCCTGTCCGCTTGCATCAAGGTAACGCATCTGATCGTAACGCTGACCACTCCGCGACAAAACCAGAAAAAACGCCTCCAGTTCCGCTTGCTGCGCCGAATTGCCACTATCCAGATACCGGCGCAGCACGGGCAAGCTGGCAATGACGCGCAACTCGGCGCTGACCACCGAAAAGCCCTGCATGATCAGCCCCTCGGCAACCGCAATGCGGCTGCTTTCGTTTCCCTCTATTTCGTCCACCCGCGCCTGCTCGTCGTGTCGAATGCCCGACAACAGGGCAATGGAAAACACCAGAACGATGGGCAGATAAATCAGCGCAAAGCGTTTGAGCAATGCGGATACGGGAACGCTGTTATCAGGCTGAATCAGTGACACATAGCTTCCCTCTATTTTTTGCAGACCATAAACAGAAACTCGCCATAAATGCCAACCCAGGTTGGCTTATAGTATGCGCCAAAACGAAATTCAATCCATCCCATGACCGAATGGCTTGGCAATCCCAGCCAATCCCGTCCTCGCCATAATCGGAAATGAACTGATATGCTTCTTCCGATAAATACATAAATCCGGGTCTTTCGAGGAGCACTACTTGGGCAAGGAAACCTATCTCGCGCGACAGCC
>CAYGMS010000200.1:0-4878 GCA_964350905.1 uncultured Thiobacillus sp.
GAAGCGCAGCGGATGGAGGGGGCGTGCCCGGCGGAAATCATGCCGCTGGTCGAGGAATTCAACACCGTGCTGACGCGAAATGCCGAAGTCGTCGAGCGTGCCCGCACCCAGGCGGGCAATCTCGCCCATGCGCTGAAAACGCCCTTGAGCGTCCTCGCCAATGCCGCTGGCGGCAAGGACGATGCGCTGGCGCGCCTGGTGGCGGCCCAGGTCGAGATGGCGCGCAGGCAGGTGGATTATCACCTGGCGCGGGCGCAGGCCGCGGCCGCAGTTGGCCTGCCGGGCGCGCGGACGCCGCTTGGGCCCGTCGTCGATGGGCTGGTGCGGACCCTGCGGC
Source organism: uncultured Thiobacillus sp. (assembly GCA_964350905.1). Taxonomy (GTDB): domain Bacteria; phylum Pseudomonadota; class Gammaproteobacteria; order Burkholderiales; family Thiobacillaceae; genus Thiobacillus. Next base: position 338 of record CAYGMS010000200.1, read on the forward strand.
GCATTCATGCAGGGCGCAATCTTGAGCTGGTGGTGCAGCCGATAGCGGCAAGCCTGGCGTTTCGCGGCGAAGCGCAGGATTTGCAGGAAATGCTCGGCAACCTGATCGACAACGCCAGCAAGTGGGCGTCGCACCGCGTCGAGATCGATGCCGCCATCGAGCAGGACCGGCTCGTGATCCGCGTCGACGACGACGGCAAGGGCATCGCCGCGGCGCAGCGGGAGGCGGTGCTCCGCCGCGGTGTCAGGGCCGATCAGCAGACTCCCGGCAGCGGGCTCGGGCTGGCCATCGTCGACGATCTGGCGCGCATGTATGGCGGCCAGGTGGTGCTGGAAGATTCGCCGCTGGGGGGATTGCGGGCGGTTCTGAGCTTGCCTGCCGCGCAATAAGCGTCAGCCGTTACTTATCGGTTAAGCCGCGAGGGTGCACTGAGTTTGGCGTAGTAGATCGCCGAGAAGAAAAACACCACCGACAACAGCGTTTCCACTCCGGCGAGCCAGGCCGACAGCCCGCTATCCGACCATGCGCGCACTGTGCCCTCAGTGAAGTAAGCGAGTGCCAGCATCGGTGCCCATTGGTAGGTATAGCGGCGGCCTTTCAGGATACCCATCAGCGGCAGCAGCAACGGCAGGGCTTTCAGCGCCAGCGTCGAGCCGCCGGGGCGCAACGGCGCCAGCCACAATTCCCATGCCACGCAGAGAAAAATCAGCGCGATCAGGCTGACGCTGGAGAGCGTTTGCAGGGTTTTCAAGCGGCCAGCTTCACGGTGGTTTCAGCCAGCCGCTTGCCGAGCGCGAGGCACAGGGTGCGCTCTTCTTCGGTCAGGGGTTTGTCGTCGTTCGGGCCGGCCCAGTGGCTTGCGCCGTAGGGAGTGCCGCCACTTGCGGTGTGGTTCACCTCGGCCAGGGTGTAGGGCAGTCCGAGGATCAGCATGCCGTGGTGCAGCAGCGGCAGCATCATGCTGGTGAGCGTGGTTTCCTGGCCGCCGTGCAGGCTGGCGGTGGAGGTGAACACGGCGGCGGGTTTGCCTGCCAGCGCACCCTTGGCCCACAGCGCGCCGGTGGTGTCAAGAAAGTATTTCAGCGGCGCCGCCATGTTGCCAAAGCGGGTGGGCGAGCCGAGCGCGAGGCCGGCGCATTGTTCCAGATCGCTTAACTCGACATAGGGCGCGCCTTCTTCCGGCACCGGGGGTTCGGTCTGCTGGGTGCGCGGCGCCACCGGCGGCACGGTGCGCAGGCGGGCCGAGGCGCCGGGCACCTGGTTGATGCCGCGTGCAACGAGTTGCGCCATGCTGCGCACGCTGCCGTGCGCGCTGTAATACAACACAAGAATGTCAGTCATGAGTGGGTTTGTTGGCAAAAATGGTGAAGTCGATCAGGTCGTAACCCGGGGTGCGCTCAAGGCGTTGACCGAAGGCAAGGGTGTATTGATGCGGGGTGTGCCACACCTCGGCGTCCATGCCCACCTGATACAGGTTGCGTGGCAGCAGCAGGCGATCGGGTTGTTTCAGCGCGGGCTGGCCGGGAACGAACAGCGCCGGCTCCGGGCTGGCCTTGCGGCGACCTCGCAGGGGGCGCACCCACACCGGCTGCATATGCGGCGACAAGCGCTCGACGCCGAGTTCCACCTGGCGCGCATCGAGCATCTTGATCCAGCGTATGACTGCCAGCGACCATGTCGCGGCGTCGTCAGGGCGCACGGCCAGCGCATCGCCAACCTTCAGGTTAAGCGGGGCATCGTGCACGCCGTTCAGTGCCAGTCCGACAGCGCTGTCGTTGCTGATGGTCCAGTGGCTGGCATTGACTGCAGTCGGAGCGGCAAACAGGGTCTCGACATCGTGTATGGGCAGATCGGTTTCGTCGCCCATGTCGAGCTCGGGCGTTTGCGGTACCAGTTCCAGCAGGCGGTGAATGGCGCTGACGCCCGCCACGACCTGCATCGTGCTGCCGGGCGCCGGGTAACGCTTGAACGCACGCTGCGCGCCGCTGCGCCACTGCTTGATCAGACGCTTGCCCAGACTCAGGCTCAGGCTGTTCTCCATGCCCTGCGGCAGACCCACCTGCTCCGGTGCATCGCCCGCGCGCAGGCGGATGGCCAGGTCGTGCAACTGTCGGCACAGGGTGTCGGTGTCCAGCCACAGATAGCCCGTTTTCGGGCTGGCGGGGAGCTGGCCGGGACCCGTATCGCAATCGGTTGCCACGGCAAAACCCGTTTCCGGGATGGGATTGGCCAGGGGCACCAGTCTGGCCTGTGCGCCCAGACACTGCAGATACATCCGGGTATGGGCCAACTCAGCATGGCTCATGTGCGGCGGGTCGGCCAGCGCCAGCAACAGGGCCTGACGGTAGACGTGACTGGCGGGCGGCAGATCGCCGATGGTGGTGTCAGCCAGGCCAGTGGACTCGGCCAGCTGAAATAGCTGATGCATTTCCAGCCACAGGCCATCGGATAACACGCTATAAGTCAGGTAACAGGCGTGCTGGAGTTCACGCAGCGCATTAAGGAGATGGGTCGTGACCTCGGCCAAAGCACGAGGGGACGCCCGGCCAAAGCGGCGATGCAGCATCGTCAACAGCAATTGCTTGTAGCCAATGCCGTACTCGGTCAGCAATTCACGCAGCAGTGCGCCGGTTTGCCGTTGCTGCGCATGAGGCGGCACGCCTGTGCCCGAGAGCATCAATTCGAGGCTGGCGGCCACGGACAACACTACCGGTCGATACAGCGCCATCAGGGCATGCCGGTCATCCGCGCTCAGCGGGTAACGGTTGAGCGTATGCAGCGTCGCCACCAGTTGTTGCGCGGCGTCTGCCGGGCTGGCAAGCGGCAATCGCGCCAGCCATTCCGAGGTGGCCTTGGGGTGGGTTTCAACTTCCTTCAGCAGCACCGAGTCCTCGGTGCGGGGGACATTGAGCGTCAGCATGGCTTAGTCGAACACGACCGTTTTGTTGGCGTAGACCAGCACCCGGTTATCCAGATGCCATTTGACGGCGCGCGACAGCACCACCTTTTCCAGGTCGGCGCCCTTGTTGATCAGGTCTTCCAGACTGTCGCGGTGCGAAATGCGCGCCACGTCCTGTTCGATGATCGGCCCGTCATCGAGTGTTTCGGTGACGTAGTGGCCGGTGGCGCCGATCAGTTTGACGCCGCGCTCGAACGCCCGGTGATACGGTTTGGCACCGTGAAACGCCGGCAGGAATGAGTGGTGGATATTGATGATGTGGTTGGGGAAATGGCGGATGAAATCGGCCGATAACACCTGCATGTAGCGCGCCAGCACGATGAAATCGATTTTCAGGTCGCGCAGGATGGCGAGCTGGGTTTTCTCGGCTTCTTCCTTGCCGTCCTTGAGCACTGTCAGATGCTGGAACGGAATGTGATACGCGTCGGCCAGCCAGCGCGTGTCTTCGTGGTTGCTGAGAATGATCGGCAGCTCGCAGTGCAGTTCGCCGCTCTGGTAGCGGTAGAGCAGGTCGGCCAGGCAATGGTCGAACCTGGACACGAACACCGCCATCCGGGGCTTGTAATTGGAGTCGGCCAGTCGCCAGGTCATGCCGAAACGGCTGGCGATGGGTTTGAATGCACGAGAAAAATCGGCCAGGTCGAGCTTGAAGCCGGCCATCTCCCATTCCACCCGCATCAGGAACAGTTTCTGTTCGGCGTCCTGATGCTGGTCGGCGTGCAGGATGTTGGCTTCGTGCTGCAGCAGGAATTCGGCAATAGCAGCGACCAGGCCCCGTTGGTCGGGGCAGGAAATCAGCAGAACAGCGGTATGGCGCATGGAGAGGCTCGGCGGTTCGGGTTGGGTTCTTTTGCGCAATCATAACCAAAATCTTCCATGGCCATGTCATGGGGATCCGGCCGGCCGCGTGGCCTGCTTCTCCCCGCAGGCAGGCATTGCGGATTTATCCACCGCCGGTTTCATCTGCAAATGCCCAAAGATTCGGCAGAATTTGCGCAGCACAGGCCATATTCGATCTTGCTAATAATCTGAATTTCCACGCATTCATCGGCTTGGCTGGACGTTTCTCACAGGTAGGCCGCATCCAGACGTCAATCCGTACAATATTTTAGACTTGGTCCAGGTCAAAACTTTGATTTGACATGAGATTTTTCGGGTGCCTGGAAATGACGGGGCAACAATTCAAATCCAGGTTGACATGATTGGGTGAACAACTAGAATTTGTATCCACTTCCCCGATGCACCACAACATGTTGTGAATAAACGTGTGCACGGGGGCGGGGCAAGCTGTGGATAACCTGTGGGTGGTTCATGGCTTGCCGGTATTCAGCCCTACCCACCGAGGAGAGTCATCGATGTTGAACGTTGCCACCGAGTCTGCAACACCCACCCCTATTCCCCCCCAGAAGGCTGCCGAACCGGCCGTGGTCGATACGCGTTACGCCGACTACAAGATCATCCGTCGCAACGGCGCGGTGGTCGGCTTTGCGCCCAACAAGATTGCCATTGCCGTCACCAAGGCGTTTATCGCGGTGCAGGGCGGGCAGGCAGCAGCGTCGGCGCGCATCCGCGAGCTGGTCGA
>CAYGMS010000201.1:0-4868 GCA_964350905.1 uncultured Thiobacillus sp.
CCCCAATGTGGACGTGACGCCCAACTAGCGATTCTGCCGATGGCATGTTCCGTTTAGTCGCCACTTCTTCACAGCGGGCGCACAAAAGTTTCCCTTCCGGTGGCGCGTCCAGAAAAGTAAACTTTTTTGTCCCGGTGAATGAGTTGCCACACCAGCACTCGATTGCAATGTGAGACTTCCACTTGTCTCCAATCTTGTGCGTCGTGATGTGCCGTGGCCGATGAATCAAGACGGCTTTGGTGTTGTCAATGAACGGGCTTGCTTCCGTCCACGCAATCCCGAACCGATGATTCTTTTTCTTTTCAAGCCGTAGTTTCACGGTGTTCCTTTCGATGCGCGGGCTGCGTCGTGCTCGCTGCGAAGTTGTGCGGCGTAGTCCAGCCGTTCGGGCCTGCCGATGTAGTAGCCAAGCGTGTTAGCCGTGGCCCCCTTCGAGTACATGCGCTCCAACTGTTGCCAGCGTGCGGCGAACAAATCCCGCTCATCAGGCTCTACCGCTGTTGGTGCGCTGGGAGGTGTGGCGAGAGCGCGGGCGCGGGCATCGTCTGCGTGCCGGACAAAATCCGCATGTCGTGTTTTGTAGAGGGCGTCTTTGCCTTTGGCCCAGGTTTCGTGGATCGACGCGCACACAGACCAAGCAATCGCTGCTTCTTTCCACCCTTCGGTTTCACGTTCGTTCATGGCTTGCTTTCAGGTGTTGTGGCAGAGAGGGCGGCGTCGAATTCCTCGTCTTCGTCTGTGTGGTCTTCAATGTGGAAAACCACGCCGCATGCCGAGCAGCGTTCGAGATCGGGGGTCGAAGGTGTCACGTCGTCGCCATCGTCGTATTGGTAGCAAACCTTGCATCCGCACTTTGGGCAGGCCATCACACACCTCCCTTCGGTACTTTGAGGGCGGCGCGCAGGGCATCTTCTGATTCCCGGCACATTTCGACTCGCTGCATGAAGGTGGTGTCGCCGTGGTTCTCCTCGGCCTCGTACCAAGCCAGAACCAACATTGCGGCCGTTTGCAGCTTGTCCCGCTCCGCTTCCAACTCAGCCACGCGGCCAGCGAGGGCATCAATTTCTTTGGCGGTGTTTTCAAGTGCGCTCATGTATTTCCCCAATGGTTATCGTTTGCTAAGGTAGGCCGCTTGGCCGGTCAGGATCATGTTCATCACGGCGGCTTTTGAAAAAACGCCGCCACTGACAGATGACACTTTTTGTTTGACTTGCCGGAGGGCTCCAGCCGTGGTGTTCCGGCAGTTTTCCGGGTAGTTGATGCTCATGCGGCCACACCCTGGGCGATGGCTTGAACGTGACGCACGATGGCGGCGCAGATCTTCGGGAAGTCGCTCGGTCGATACAGCTTCGAACCGCGCTCTAGAGTCGCCACGAAACCCAATTCGGCAAGGTCATCGGCCGTGACTGCAAGCAGAGCGAGGCGGGCGTTGATCTCGCCCAGCTTGAGGGTGGGCTTCTCGCTGGCGTCGGGCATGTCGTCGTTCAGGTCGCAGAAGACGCTGCGCTTGCCTTCGGGCGTCAACATGATCGGCTCGCCGTTGTCCTTGAACGTGGTCGTGCTGAACATCGGCGCGCCGTTGTCATAGGTCTTCACCTCTGGCGCCGGTGTGGCCGCCACCGCAATCTCAGCTTGGGCCTTGCGCTGCGCCTCTGCTTCCTCTGACCGGCGCTTCTCGTCTGCCTCGCGCTGCAGCTTCGCGGCTTCCTCGGCCTTGCGGGCGTCGATCGCATCCTGCTCAGCTTTCAGGGCGGCGGCCTGGGCATCCAGTGCGCGCTGCTGTTCGGCCAGGCGTTCAGCCGCGGCGCGGTTCTCGGCTGCAATGCGCTCGTTCTCGATGCGTTGGGCTTCCACGCGGGCGTCTTCGTCCTCGCGGGCCTTGGCGGCGTCAAACATCACACGCATGGCGGCCAGCGTTTCCTGCTTCGCGGTGGTGGCCTCGGCGGCGAACTCTTCCCACGCCGTCACACCCAGCATGATCGCTTCCACTTGTTCGATGCCCTTGGCGATGCGGGCCGATGGCAGGCCTTGTGCACGCGCCACGCAGCCACGCATGGCGGCCAGCTTCGTCTGGTGCGCGGCGATGCGCTCTGCTTCGATGCGCTCGCGCTCAGCTTTCTCGGCGGCGCGGCGGTTCTCGTCGGCGTTGATCTGCTCGTCGATGGGCGTTTCTAGTGCCTTGATTTCGGCGGTGATGCGCGCGGCTTCATCGTCGATCTTCCTGCCCAGCGTGAGCGCGGGTTCCTTGAATGTCTTGCGCTGCTTCTCAAGACTGGTGCGCAGCGTCACAAGCTCCAGGCGGGCGGCGCGTGCTTCCTTGTCGCCTTTCGTGGTGGTGAGGTCGTAAACGACCCCACCGAAGCGATGGCGCATGTGAGCCAGTTCCGCTTCCGTCTTGCTGTACTTCACCACCGCTTCGCCGTTGACGATCTCGGCGCGGCACACCAGCTCGGTGGCCTGTTCGATTGTTTCGCTCATGATGGCCTCAGAATTCAATGGCTTCGGGCGGGCAGACCGTCCCGGTGTCGACTTGCTCGGCAGGCTCCAGCGGCGTGATGGCTGGCGCTTCTTGGAAGGTCATGCGGGCGTGCACCTGGCGCACGGCTTCCACATCGCGGCGGCAGTACGCCACCACCTCGTCAATGCGGCCAGCGGCCACGTAGGCGGCAACCTTGCTGCCGTCGAGATCGGTCTTGGGGGTGGGGATGCCCAGCGCGAAGCACAGCTTGTCCAGGCTCACGCGCTTGTCCTTGTCGGGGTTCCACTGAGTCATGGTGTCGAACACCTTGTCGATGTCCCACGCCTTGGCCATGGCGGCGCGGTGGATCACCATGGGCGGCCGGATGCCGTTGACGATGAACCGCTGCGTGAGGAACCGCAGATCGAAGCTGCTCACGTTGTGCCCGACCACCGTGGTGGACAGTGGGTTGGTGTTCATCCAGTGGGCGAACTCTTCCAACACATAGGGCTCATCGTCGGCAGAGTGCACCACCGACACCGGGGCGTTGTCGAAGGCCCAGCCGATCACGCACACGCGGCCAAAAGAGCCATCCAACCCGGTCTTGGCGATGGCTTCTTCCACCGCCTCGGGCTTGCTCTCAGCCATCCACTTGGCAATGGTTTCGGCCTTGCTGATGTTGCCGGGTGGCTTCACGGTGGCGGCGATGTACTCGCGCACGTCAGCGCGGGCGGTAGGCAGGGTTTCGATATCAAGAAAGAGGTGGGTCATGGTGTTCTCCGCTTACCAAGGAATATCGTCCGACATATCGTCGAAGCCGCCAGACGACCGTGCAGGCGCTTGGCGGGCTTGCTGTGGTGCCGCGCTGCTCGGACGGTTGCCGCGCCGCTGTGGGGCCGCTGGAGGCGCTTGGCGCTGGTCTTGGCGGGCCTCGCATGGCTTGCCCAAACTGAGCGACAGAAACTCGCCATTGCGGCCTTCTTTCCACCACGCGCTAAACCAGTGGTCAACGCCGTTGACGTTCAGCTTGCCGGTCATGTCGGGGTGGCTGTCGGTTTCCTTGCGGTCGTTGTCAAAGATGGCGCCACGGTTGGTGTTGTCGTATTGGGTCATGCTGCTACTCGTTTCTTTTGAAGTTGTTTAACGATGTGGGTATATGCCTCGGCAGGTGCCTGCTCCAGCTTCGGAATGTCGCGGCCAGCCTTGTCGCTGATCCACTTGAGCAATGCCTTGGTGTCGGCGTTGACTTCGGTAACGAGCGCGGTCACGTTGGCAACCTGCTCGGCAGTAAGGGTGGGTGGATCGGGTTCGGTGCGCTTGCGGGTTTCCTCGCCAGCCCACTCGACGTACTTGGAGTCATCCCATTGGCCGCTGAAAATGTCGCCAGCGAAGCCGATCATGGAAAGGCACTTCACCATCCCATCGGTGACAGACTTTTTGCCCGCGTCTTCGTCAACCATCAGCGAGCCTTTGCTGGTCATGTAGCAAGCCTTTGTGCCGCCCATCTGGTCGAAAGTCTCGGAGCGCTTGCCGTCCTGAACAAACCAGACAGACACCACAGCCACATGCAGCACATCGGTGTCACTGAGGCGCTCAAACCGCTCAGACTTGACGGTGACGCCCCAACCAATACCCACGGGGCCAAACACCTCGGTTGCGCGCTGGATGAGCCAGTAAGGGCGGGGACTGTTTCCTTTGTAGGACTTGCCTGTGATCGGCTTAACGGCGGCAGGGTCGGTGACGCACACCTCCTGCCAAAGTTTCATGTTGCTCATGGCTTTCCTTTGAATGGATCGGGAATCTGTGAAATGCGGCGCTTCTCTGTCCAGGTACGCACAAACGCTTTGACGGCTGCTCGAAATGCGCTCTTGAGCGGCGACGGTGGACGCGGCGTGGGTGGCTCTGCGGGCCAGTGGAAATCCTTCATGCGACTCATACAAACCTCCAAAGCACAAGGTAAGCAATCAAAGTGACTACGCCAGCCGCCAGCAGTGGTCGGAAAGACAGCCAATCAATCGGCTCAGGTGCTGCGAACTCCGTAGCGGTGGGCGGTGTTGAACGGCTTGGCTCGGGATCGCCAGCAACCATCACAGCGCGGTTGTCAGTCAGTTGCGATGCATCAACACGGCGCGTCATGCAGTTACCAGCACACTCGCCTTCCGGCCAATTGCAGCCGCTTCGGACAAATGCGCATGACGCTGGCTGGCCTGCGCGGAATCGTGGGTTTGTGGTCATGGTCAGTTCCTCAGTTGAAGATCAGGACAAACACCATCACCACAGCAGCCACCGCAGAAGCTGCTACAACGATGCGATCTGATGTGTGCATGGGTTCAGGCTTGACGTACAGGCCGCCTCGCTCGTATGGGCCGAAAGCAGATTCCATGCTTCTATGCATCCGGCCTGTGTAGTT
>CAYGMS010000202.1:0-2195 GCA_964350905.1 uncultured Thiobacillus sp.
TTGAATGTCAGTGCAGTGTAGATCGAACGGCCCATGCCGGGGACCGCGTAGCCATATGCCCAACCACCCATCGGGGGCATGGTCGTCCCCTGCCCCACATACGCGCCACCCAAAGGAAGATCATAGAGCCTGTCGAAGACATTCTCGACGCCTACATCGAGCCGTGCCTGTTTCCACGCATAGCTGCTGCGCAGGTTCAGCAGGCCGTAACCTGCGGTTTTAAGCTCATTGCGGATTTCCGACACGTCATCCTTGGCATCCACCATCTGCACTTCCGCAGTGTTGGTCCAACTGCCCATACGCTGTACGACGGCCAGCTTCACGTTCAGCGGCATCATGTTGTAGAGATTGTCATCTGCGCCGCTGGTGGTTTCCCCTCTGACATAGTTCAACATGCCGGTCGCTGTGAAGCTGCCTAAACCGGTGTTTTTGGCCAGCGGGAAGTAACCGGAAATATCCAGACCGTAGAGGTGAGCGTCCTGGTTAATGTATTTAAGGAACACATACTTTTTATCTCCCGTCTGATTTGCTGTTGAGCAAACCGTCCCCGACCCCGACGCGTAAGAATCGCTGAGACCACAACGCTTTGCATTAATGTAGTTCTCGACGACAGTGTAATAGGGGGTGACTTTCAGCCCCCAGTTTTGCTGCTCCGCATCATGCCAGTCGGCGGTGGCGCTGACCGTGTGCGCAACTTCAGGCTTCAGATCCAGGTTACCCACGTAGCCATTGCCATCGCCCACCATGTTGATCATGTTCATGGCCATGCCGCCAGTCGACCAGGTATAGCGTTCATAGAGGTTGGGTGAGCGGGTCTTGCGAGCATAGCCGAACTCGATGGTGCGCATCTCGTCCGACGTAAAGCGGGCCAGCGCAGTCATGTCCCAGTTGTTGTCGGTGCGACTGCGGTCCCTGGCATTAAAGGCATTTGCATCAGGAGGGTACAGCGTGCCAGTGGATTTATACCCCTGCACCGTTCCTGTATCCATCTTGACCGTTTCACTGCGCACACCAAGCTGACTCATCCATTGTGGGCTCCAGCTTGCTTCCCATTCGGCAAAGACGGCATAACGGTCACGCTCGCCATTGTTGATATCCAAGAAAGTATCCGGGTACATGCCACCCGTACCCGAGGGATCCCACCAGTCGCTGAAACGATAGCGCTGGTATTCGCCGCCCACTTTGAGCGTGTCACGAGCAGAAAGCAGGATGTCTCCCTTGACCACTGCGCCGGTGTTTCTGCCTTCTGTATCCATCGGCATGCCGGGAGCGTTGTTCTGATACCAAAATGCCTTGTCTTCGAGGAAGTTCATCTTGTGCCGCGTATGTTCATGATAGGCACGGGCTTCCAGTGCGCCCCAGTCATACTTCCCCTTGTAGCGCAGATTAACCTGTTCGCTGTCATTGGCGGTCATGTCCATGCGCTGGTTCGGGAAGCCCTGATAGGGAATATCCTGCAGGCCCAGCTTCAGCTCAACCAGATGGTTTTCATGGCGCAGCGCAAAGCCAAGCGACTGGTTGATTGATTTATACATGGACGATCCGACCTCGTCCCCGGGCAACCATTTTGTCGAATCGCTTATCGATTTAGTGTCATTGATAAAAGCCAGCCCGGCCGGCTTGAAGTTCCCGCCCGCCGTGTAGTTATCGGATTCCACTGTTGATCCGCTATAGGTCACGCTCACCGTGTCGCTGGCGATGGTTGCCGAAAGATTGCCACCAAAGGCATTGCCGTTGCTACGGTAGAACGCACCAGCCTCACCCTTCTTCAACACACCTTCGCCCGCCTTCGCGAACTCCGGTGCGGCTGAATTCACCAGAATGGTGCCGCCGATGCTGTCGCCGCCCGAACTCACCGGCGCGAGGCCGGAAAACACCTGGATGCTCTCCACGTTGCTTGGGTCGATGTAGGAGAGCGCGGGGTTCATGTGGTTGCCGCACGCCGAAATCAGGTCCATGCCATCGACCTTGATACGCAAACGATCATCCGCCAGACCATGAATCGACGGCAGGCTGGACACGCCACCGGCACCATACAGGCTCACCCCCGGGACATCGCGAAGCAGACTGGCCGTGTCGCTGGTCGCAGCCCGCAGCGAAGGCAGATTGGCAACCCCAACACCTGCCGGTGCGAGGGTTTCTGGCTTGCCCTCCACCACAACGGTCGCCAGGGGCGTCGGTTCATTCGCGCTGGA
>CAYGMS010000202.1:2295-4836 GCA_964350905.1 uncultured Thiobacillus sp.
CTGGCGGTTCGCGTGTCACTGATCGCCGGCTGGGCCGCAGGTATCGTGTGGCTGCACTGGGGCATCCACATCCCAATGCCGCTGTTGCCGATGGGGGCGGTGCTGACGCTGATGGTGCTGTTTTCGCTCTCCACCGCATGGCGTCTGCGGCAGGAAATGCCTGCCACGCAAATGGAATTTCTGGTGCACCTGCTGACCGACCTCACTGCATTTGCGGTACTGGTTTTTTTCAGCGGCGGGGTCACCAACCCCTTCGCTTCACTGATGCTGGTGCCGGTCGTCATCGCGGCCGTCAGCCTGCGTCCACGCTGGGTATGGCTGCTGGCGGTAGTAGCGGCTGGCCTGTATGCGGTGCTACTGTTTTACTACCAGCCGCTGGCTGTGGCCGATCCGATTGCGGCCTATGGCATGCACCTCGGCGGCATGTGGTTCAACTTCCTGATCAGCGCCGGCCTGATCGCATTCTTCGTCACCCGCATGCACGCCGCGCTGCGCACGCGCGATCAGGAACTGTCCACCCTGCGCGAAAAACAGCTGCGCGACGAACGCATTGTCGCGCTCGGCACCCAGGCCGCACTGGCCGCGCACGAACTCGCCACGCCACTCGCCACCATCCAGACCACTGCGCACGAACTCGCCAGCGAATTCGCCAACGACCCCGACATCGGCGCTGACTGCCGTCTGCTGGAAAAGCAGGCCCAGGCCTGCAAGCGCATCCTCACCCAGCTGGCTGCGCGCGCGCAGGACACCCCCCCTGCAGCCCAGCCACTCGATACCTGGCTGGCTGCGCTGATCGAACGCTGGCAGGTACTGCGCCCCGATGCGCAGGTCACGGTAACCCTGCCGGCCGACCAGCATGCCTTCACGCCACCCGACGGCCTGGAACAGGCCATCCTGAACATCCTCAACAATGCCGCCGACGTGTCGCCCGACGCCGTCGAGCTCAGCACCACCTGCCACCATGACACGCTGCAAATTGATGTCGCCGATCGCGGGCCGGGTTTCTCGCCCGAGCAAAAGGCGCAAGCCGGGCGGGTTGCCTTCAGCGGCAAGTCGGGACACGGCTGGGGAATGGGACTGGTGCTCACCCACGCCACCCTGGAGCGGGCCGGCGGCAGCCTCACGCTCGTCGAACGCGATGGCGGCGGCAGTTGCGTACGCATTACTCTGCCCTGGAGCCAGGCAACATGAAACCCAAGCTATTGATCGTCGAGGATGACACGGATTTTGCGGCAGTCCTGTCGCGTGCCATGGGCAAACGCGGATTCGAGGTGGCGGTGGCACACGACGCGGTCGAAGCCCAGGCGGTGTCGGACACCTTCGATCCCAGCCATGCCGTGGTCGATCTGAAACTGCCCGGCGAATCGGGATTGAAAGTGGTGGCCATGCTGACCGCCCGCACGCCGCCGCCCGCCATCGTCGTGCTCACCGGCTATGCCAGCATCGTCACCGCCGTCGAAGCGGTGCGGCTGGGCGCACGACATTACCTGGCCAAACCAGCCGACGCCGATGAAATCCTCGCCGCGCTCATGCGCGATCAGCCGGATGCCTCGCTCGACGTCAGCCCCGAGCCTCTGACCGTCGCACGGCTGGAATGGGAGCACATCCAGAAAGTGTTGAACGAGAACGACGGCAACATCTCGGCCACCGCACGGGCATTGAAAATGCACCGCCGCACCCTGCAGCGAAAGCTCGAAAAAAACCCGCCCAAGCCGGACTGAAACCGGGTCAGTGCGCCAAGCCCCAGTCCACCATCCCAGTGTAAGCCGTGGCCAGCACCACGCCGCCGAAGATAATGCGATACCAGGCAAACACGGTGTAGTCGTGACGGCTGACGAATTTGATCAGCGTGCGCACCGCAATCAATGCGCTGATAAACGCGGCCACGCCGCCGACCACAAACAGCGGCACATCGTTCACATCGAACAAGCGCCAGTTCTTGTAGAGGTCATACGCCGTGGCAGCGAACATGGTGGGAATGGCGAGAAAGAACGAAAACTCCGCGGCCGCCTTGCGCGACATCCCCAGAAACAGGCCGCCGATGATGGTCGCGCCCGAGCGCGACGTGCCGGGAATCATCGCCAGCGCCTGCGCAAAGCCCACCGCCAGCGCGCGACGCCAGGTGAGGTCATCCACGGTCTCGGTGCTAACCACGTGCTTGCGACGCTCCGCCCACAGGATCAGCACGCCGCCGATCACCAGCGCAGACGCCACCACGATAGGGTTGAACAGATACGCCTTGATCTCCTTGTAGAACAGGAAACCCAGCACCGCCGCCGGTAGAAAACCGGCCATCAAGTTAGTCGCCAGCCGCCGCGATGCCGGCTCGGTATGCAGCGTCACCGCCACGTGCCCAAGCCGCACCCGGTATTCCCACACCACCGCAAAAATCGCCGCCAACTGAATGGCGATCATGAACACCTTGGCTTTCTCGCCAGTGAACCCCAGCATCTGTCCGGCCAGAATCAGGTGGCCCGTACTGGAGATCGGCAGAAATTCCGTGACACCTTCGACCAGGCCAAGGATGAGGGCATGCAGCAG
>CAYGMS010000203.1:0-3440 GCA_964350905.1 uncultured Thiobacillus sp.
GATGCGGTTTTCGGGGCTGCCACAATCTGGTTGCGTCCGCAGCGTTTGGCTTCATAGAGCGCGATGTCTGAGGTGCGGATCAGTTCGGCGGGTGAGGAAATGGACGCAAGCTCGGATGAAGCCACGCCGAAACTCAGGGTGACATGGCTGGCCACGGGCGATGCTTCGTGGGGGAGATTCAAGGCCAGGATACGCTCGCGTATCTGCTCGGCCACGGCTATCGCGCCGCTCAAATCGGTCTGCGGCAACAGGAACGCAAACTCTTCGCCGCCAACTCGGGCCACCACGTCGCCAGGGCGGGACAGCGCGTGGTGCATGGCCTGCGCAACATCCACCAGGCACAGGTCGCCGGCCGGGTGCCCATAGTGGTCGTTGTATTCCTTGAAGTGATCGATATCAGCCATGATGAGTGAAAACGGCGCATGGTCGCGCTTCGCTCTTGCCCACTCCTTGCTGAGCTCTTCTTCGAACAGCCGTCTGTTCGGAATGCCGGTGAGACTGTCCAGGCGGACCAGATATTCCAGCGCATGCTCCAACTCGATTGATGAGAACAGCTCGCGGCGCAGTTTTTCAGCGTCGCGAAACAGGCGATGGACCAGTGCGGACGTGGCGAGCATGGCGAGACCGAAGATGATCACCATCAGACCCATAATGAGATGGATGCGGTCGCCCACCCACATCATTCGTATGCTGATGGGCAGCACGACCGGAATGGCGAAGCACCAATAGGCGTGGCTCACGGGCGACAGCAAGGGAACGGCTCCGGCCACCATTCCCCCCAGTACAAACGCGAGAACGACCTGATGCGGGAAGGAACTGGGATGAAACAGGAGAATTCCGGACAGTCCCCACACCACTCCGGCAGCGCATGCGCCTGCCAGGAAATACTTCGTCCAGACAGCATGATCGGACTCGCCCCAGAGGGAGGCGTTTCTAAACGCCCGCAAGCTGAGGAATCGAGCCCCCGTGACGGCGAGGAGCAAGCCTGACCAGGTTAGCAGGACGGCCGTGGGAACGGCGTTCCACAGAACCGCTGCAAGTATGAATCCGATTGCCAGGTTGACGATCAGCGATATGTGGAGCTGACGAAAGCTCTGCGCAATCTGCGGCACAAGGATGCCCGGATCCGGGGAATCTGAAGAGGGTCGGGCAGGGTGATCCAAAGGCGCGCTCCCTTGACGAGGTTTCCGGACGCATGGTCATTTCGCCTGCGCACAAGCGTCTATCCAATATAGGCCAAGCTGAACGGATCAGGGTTCGGGTATATGAAATCAAACGCGCCAGGCTCGAATGGATTTCACGTCCAGCCATGGAAAAGTTTACGCATGGCGGGCTACTCTTTTTTGATAAACAAATATGAAATCAGGTAACCAAACGTCCCCAGCATTGCAGTGGAAATCACTGCGGCATACGCAGTGGAATACTCAAGCCTGAATGGGCGCAGAAAGGCAAGAACAATGAGTGCGAGGACAATCACACTCACCGCGATAATCAGAAAGGGGGCCACTCGCGCGGCTTCCGGATACGGCGATGATGCGGCTCGATACTGCGTCGATGCAGTGGCTGCCCGGTCTGGTGTCGGGGCTGGCGGTGATGCCGCTGCACCAGCATGCAGGTGAGCATGCGGCGCTGGTGCGCTGGCAGCCGGAAACGTTTTTCCAGAGCCATGCACATTTCGGTGGCGAGGAAATTCTGGTGCTCGACGGCGTGTTCGAGGATGAGTTTGGCCGCTATCCTGCCGGCAGCTGGTTGCGCAGTCCGCACATGAGCCGGCACCAGCCGTTCAGCCGTGAGGGTTGCACGATCTACGTAAAGACCGGGCATCTGGTTGCAGCTTCGGGGTCAGGCCAGGCAAAGCCACAGTGAAGGGCCAGCCCGGAGCGTAAAGGGGGGGAAGACGCTGAGGGTTCCCCGCAAATATTCATTGCAGATAAATTGGTTAGGGATGGTGTATGGACGCGAAGCTGGAAAAAGCATTGAATCGCTTGAAGCGCATATTGCCCTTGCAAGAAAGACAAGCGGCTTGCAGCAAGCCGATCAGGGAACTTCATCAACACGTTCTTCGTTCATTTGTGACTAGCGGGCGAATCCTTACCCGGGAAGAAATGGCACGACACGTCAGCAACCTGGAAGACGCGGTTGATGTGCTGCGAGACAGTGAGCTGATGGTGTTCTCGGAGGAGGGGAGGCCTGTGGGGGCCTATCCTTTCACCATGGAGGCACGAGAGCATAAGGTTCGGGTTAACGGTCATCAGGTCCATGCCATGTGTGCCCTGGATGCCTTGGCGGTCAGTCCCATGTTCGGGATGAAAACGCACATTGCTTCCCGATGCAGAGTCACCGGTGATCCCGTCAATATCCAGCAGTCAGGAAAAACAATCGAGAACCCGGATGAAGCGGGTGACATCCATCTTGGCATTGCGTGGGGAGCGGCAGAAGCCGATGCGTGCTGTGCAGACAGCCTGTGTATGGAGATGATGTATCTGAGAGACAGCAAAATTGCTCGGCAATGGCTTGCAGAGGATCTGGGGAGCAGAGAAATCTTCACCCTGCCGGAGGCAGTTGAGTTTGCCAGCGAGTTTTTTGTTCCGCTTATACGCTGAACTCAGAAACCTTGGGGTCAGGCTTGGCAAAGCCACGGTGAAGGGCCCAGCCCTGCGTTCCAATGATCGAATCCTGTTCGTCGTGACCTGTGCCGGGTTACACTTCCTGCTCTGCGGCCTTCCGGCCAATCTGGGGGAATAAAAACCATGTCCCGGCAGCATCCCATCATCGCTGTGACCGGCTCGTCCGGTGCCGGCCTGTCCACGATACGCCACGCGTTCAAGTTCATTTTCGAGCGTTTGAACATCCAGCCTGCGATCGTTCATGGCGACGGTTTCCGGCGCTATACCGAGCGGCAGTTCACCGCGCTGCTCGAGGAAGCGCGGGGCTGTGGCCGCAACATTTCCTGGTTCGGTCCCGATTGCAATCACTTCCCGGAGCTGGAATCGTTCTTCAGGACCTATGGCGAATGTGGCAGTGGCGTGGTTCGCCAGTATGCGCACACGGTCGAGCGCGGCAGGGAGTTGGGCGTGCCGTCGGGGGAGTTCACGCCCTGGGCACCCCTGCAGCCGGGCAGCGACCTCCTGTTTTACGAGGGACAGCATGGCGGTGTGGTAGCCAACACCTGGACCCGCCGCAAGGTCGATTCGTGCCATTTTCCGCCGGAAATAGACCGTCGCGCGGGGCGCCAGGGCATCGACGTGGCCCAGCATGTGGATCTGCTGATCGGTGTGGCACCCGCCATCAACCTGGAGTGGATACAGAAGATTCACCGCGACCACAAAAAGGGCATCTGCTCGCCCGAGGAATCGGTGGAAACCATCCTGCGCCGCATGGACGACTACATCCATTACATCGTTCCCCAGTTCGGCCTGACCGATATCAATATCCAGCGC
>CAYGMS010000203.1:3540-4835 GCA_964350905.1 uncultured Thiobacillus sp.
CCACTTTGGTTTTGTGGCCGGAACCGGGGTGATGGGGGTACAGCATGGTGCATGTCCCCGGTACGACAAGAGTGTTATTTCTTGAGCTGGGGCTGATCCAGGTAACGCACATCCTTTACCGAAAGCGGAGCGGGGTTCGTGTATTTGTATCCTTTGCCCAGATAGTAGGCAAGTTCGGCAAAGCCGGCCGGAACTACCGTGACAAATCCATGCATGTCCTCGGCGTTGAAGCCGGCTGCCTTCATCGCGTTGTTGCACATCTTGAACTCGACGCCATCCTTTGCCAGTTCAGCCATCTTGTCCATTACACCCTGGTATTTCGTATAGTTTTCCTTGGCAAAGGCACGCAATTCAGGGCCATGGGTAACGACGACTATTTTGCCATGGGTGATTTTTTGCGTATTCAAGATGAAGCTGTAAAGAATGTTCAATTTCTGGGGATCTTCATAGTTCACATCAAACACCAGATCAGTGGCCGGCATGGTATGCATGTCGACTTTGGCGGTGCCATAAGGCGCGAATTCCTCCGCATGCGCCATATACGAAGCGGGTAACGTGATTAGCAAAGCCAAGGCTGCAATTTTGGGGGTGAATTTCATTGTCGTCTCCATGAGCGTCAAGTTGGATAATGCAGAGCAGGACTCGCGAATTACTTTGCTCTGTCTAGCTGTTTTGCACGGCCTTTCACTTCACGCAGCCACCGCTTCAAATAAACGGTTTCACGCAAAATCTGTTCTGAATCGCCGAGTGAATTGGCTATCAAGCTGATTCCCTGCAGCGCTGCAATCAAGTGCAGCGCCAGGGTTTTAGCGTCGCGGTTGCATCCCATCAGGCAGAACTGGGTCTCGCACCAGGCGAGCAGAAGCTGGAAAGGCCGTGCGGCCTCCGCACTTAGTGCGCCACGTCCTTTGGCCAACTCGTAGCACAGGCTGCCAACGGGGCATCCGAACTCCGTATCGGTTTCGCGCTCGTCGACCCAGACGTGTACCAAGGCCTCAAGACGTAAGCGGGGATTCGGTTGCGCAGCCTGACGTTCCAGAAACGTATTCAGCTCGGCAACGCGACACTCCACAACGGCGCGCGCGATGTCTTCTCGTGACTGGAAGTAATAGTAAATACTGCCGAGCGGGATGTCGGCCTTGACTGAGATGTCGGCTAGCGTTGTCTTGAGAAAACCGTTTCGATAGACCAGGTCGGCGGCGGTATTGATCAGATGCTGACGTTTGCCTTGCGTACGTATCCGTTGATTCATGGTTTTAATAGTAAGTTACCTGACTCATAAAATATAACCTACT
>CAYGMS010000204.1:0-4817 GCA_964350905.1 uncultured Thiobacillus sp.
TGTTGCTGCTGCCGCTGGACGCGGACTACAGCATTCCGCTGCGGCGTGCGCCGAATGTGAAAGAAGCCTGCTTCGAGGCCTACGGGCCGGGCGAAGCCGCCTCGATCGTATCGCTGCGCGAGTTGCTCGGCGTCATCGGCGCGCACGAATGGCGCAAGAAAGGCGTGGAAGTCGCGGTACTCGAAGACCGTATTCACCCGCACTACGGCGTGTTTTCACCGGTGCGCGGCGAATATGTCGGACTGGTGAACGAGGCGCCGCTGCCCACCTCGAAGCTTGCCTTCGACATTGGCACCGGCTCCGGCGTGCTGGCTGCGGTGCTGGCTCACCGCGGCGTCAAGCACGTCATCGCCACCGACCAGGACCCGCGTGCGCTGGCATGCGCGCGTCAGAATATCGCTCGTCTCGGGCTGAAAGGGCGGGTTGATGTCATCGAGGCCGACCTGTTTCCCGAAGGCCGCGCGCCGCTCATCGTCTGCAATCCGCCATGGGTGCCCGCGCGCGCCAACTCGCCGCTCGAACATGCGATTTACGACCCGGACAGCCGCATGCTGCTGGGTTTCCTGAACGGTCTGGCCGCGCATCTGGAGCCGGGCGGCGAAGGCTGGCTGATTCTGTCGGATCTGGCCGAGCACCTGGGGCTACGTTCGCGCGAGTGGCTGCTGGCTGCGTTCGATGCAGCCGGGCTGGACGTGGTGGCGCGGATGGACACCAAGCCCACGCACCCCCGCGCGTCGGATGCCAGCGATCCGCTGCATGCCGCGCGCGCGGCCGAGGTGACGTCGCTGTGGCGCCTCGCGGCACGTTGAGTAATACGCTTTTTTAAAATAATCGAATTTTCCGAAAATCATGACAAAGTGTCCGTTCGGGCTGAGCCGGTCGAAGCCCCATCGCCATGCAAGCAGCCCTTCGACGAGCTCAGGGCGAACGAACTTGGGTAATGATTTTTTGGAAGTGCCTATGCTTCACCCTGCTTTATTAGGAACCGCATCATGAACCCCCGCCGCTATTTGTTTACTTCCGAGTCCGTATCAGAAGGTCATCCGGACAAGATTGCCGATCAGATTTCCGACGCCATTCTCGACGCCTTTCTGGCCGAAGAACCCGAGGCCAAGGTCGCCTGCGAAACCCTGGTGGCCGACAACCTGGTGGTGATTACCGGCGAGTTCAAAACCGTGCGCAAGGAGCTCTTCGACGAGGTGCGGGACCGCGCTGAAGCGATTGCCCGCCAGGTGCTGCGCGATATCGGCTATCGCGATGCCGAAACCGGCATCGACCCCAATACCTGCGAAGTGCAGGTGCGTTTCAATCACCAGTCGATCCAGATTCACAAGGGCATCACGCTGGCCGGCGGCGACATCGGTGCCGGCGACCAGGGGCTGATGTTTGGCTATGCCTGCGACGAGACGCCGGACCTGATGCCCTATCCGATCTGGCTGGCGCACCGTCTGGTGCAGCGCCAGGCCGAGTTGCGCAAGTCAGGCGCCATGCCCTGGCTGCGCCCCGATGCCAAAAGTCAGGTCACGGTTGCCTACGAAGGTCAGCAAATGGCCGGCGTCGAAACCGTGATCATTTCCACCCAGATCGCACGCGACCTCGACCCGGCCTGGGTGACGCAGGAAGTGGCGCGTGAAATCGTCGATCAGCTGGTACCGGTTTCGATGCGCGCGCCGACTTACAAGCTGTGGGTCAATCCGGCCGGTCCGTTTGAAATCGGCGGCCCCAATGGCGACACCGGCCTCACCGGGCGCAAGATCATCGTCGACACTTATGGCGGCACCTGCCCGCACGGCGGCGGCGCGTTTTCCGGAAAAGACCCCACCAAGGTTGATCGTTCGGCGGCCTACATGGCGCGCTACATCGCCAAGAATCTGGTGGCGGCGGGTTATGCCAAACGTTGCCTGGTGCAGCTGGCCTATGCCATTGGCGTGGCCGAACCGGTGTCGCTGCTGATCGAAACCTACGGCACTGGCACCGTGCCCGACGAACAGCTGGAAGACATGGTGCGCTGCACTTTCAAGCTCACCCCGCGCGGCATCATCGAGAGCCTCGACCTGCGCCGCCCCATCTACCAGAAGACGGCTGCCTACGGGCACTTTGGCCGGGCCGATCCGGATTTCACCTGGGAGCGCACCGATCAGGCGCAGAAGCTGGCGGCGTTCAAGGCCTGAGACGGGATAGCGCAGCGATGAATTCCTGACTTGATTAGTCAAGTAAATGGACTAGCCTGAATACTCCTTCTACCTGTTATGGGAGTCAGGCATGTCCGACCAAATTCAGATCTCCATCGACCGCGAAATCTACGACCGGCTGCAAATGCTCATGGTGCCGCCCATCAGTGACGCCAATGCCGCGATCAAAGCCTTGTTGTTTCACGAAGGACATACCAGCAAGGCCGCTTCGTCGCTGGAAGCCAGCGAACAGCACTACACGTACGAGCAGGAACTCGAACGCGCTCAGCGCGGTGTTTACGATTCTGGCGGCAGCACCTAAAGTACGAGCCCAATTAACTGCTGGATGTGGTTTGTGCGTTGGGTGCCTGCCTTCGGTGCCTGAAGGCGATGCTTGATCGTGACCATCAAAATGGATACCGCGCAACAGACTGCATGCACATCTTGCAGTCTGTTGCGGGCAACCCCTGCCTCCTGCGCTACGGTTCCTCAAACACGCTACGCCAGGGGGTTGCGTAGCGCAGGTGTGGTAGCGCCTCCTCACTCGTTTTATCGCGATGGCTTTTTGCCTTGTTCGCGTTGACTCAACTGCCTACTTCACCTTCGAACTGGCCGCTCCTCCAATGGCCTGTTTGGATTCATTGCGCACTTCGTTTGCGCGCAGCTTGTTAACCATGCCTGCCAGGCTGTCCCTGATCGCAGACAGCTTCCTTTTCCAGAGGGTGTGGGTCTAGCGTTTTCCCGCGGCGTTGCGCGCCAGCTCCAGGCTCGACGTGTCCGACTGGCTTGATTCCGTCGCCGTGGATTGCGAGGGGAGCTCGGTGACCTTGCTTGCGCGGGTGTCTGGCATATGCATCGCTATGTTTCCGGTAATCGAACCACCTTCCTCAACCATCAAGGCGCCATAGCGGATCGTTCCCGAGACCCTGCCGGTGGCGTACACCACCAGCCGTTTACGGGCAGTCAGCTCGCCCTCGAAGGTGCCGCGCACCTCGGCCACGTCAATCTCGGCCTTGCCCGAAAACACGCCGCCTTCGGCGATGCGGATATCGCGGCTGTTCATGGAGGCTTCCACCCGGCCTTCCACCACCAGAATCTCGCAATCGGTGATTTCCGAGCCTTTCAGCTTGATGTTCGGACCCACGATGAGTTTGTTGCCATCCTCGGGCGTATCCGGGGTGACGGCAGCACTTTCTGATTTTGCGGCTTCGGCCGACCGGAGCGCGTCGTTTGACGATTGATTGAAGCGGCTGGACTCAGTCCGGGTCAGGCTGGGAAGTTTGGAATCAGCTTGGGAAGCTTGGGAAGAAGGGCTGGAATGCATGAAGTTCTTGAGCATGGAAATGGATTCCTTCGATGAGCTGGGTTGCAAAGCGCGATAGCGCGGTTGCGGCCATGAAACAGGCCGCGCCCCCACCCCTTCGCAAGGGGCGTGCCAACAGTAAAATCATGCTAATAAACAGACAGATAGTGAATTCGCCTGGGACGAACCCAGGCTGCAGCCTGGGCTATTTGTCCCCAAATTGAGACAGGGAATCCGGCTGCTTCGAGGGTCTGTTGGGAATTAATTGATAAATCAGATAGATAGAGTGCGTCGCCCATGTCGCCAATGAGCGACATGGGCAAAGGGGGTCATCCAGGCCAGACCGGCTGCGGTGATTTTTGACGGCAACTTCCCTCGGGGGCGCGTCTGGATTATTTGTTGAATGACGGGTTCGAGGGCGCTTTCACAACCTGGCAATACTGCCCACGTAGCAGGGCCGAGCCGCTCACCGGGTCGCTTGCCGGTCCCATCAGACCGGCATAATTGGCCGCCATTTCCCCGGCTTCGCCAGGCACCGCCTGCCACCAGCCGTAGTGCGCCCAGACCGTGCCCGTATCCAGACTGGCATCGAGCTTCGCCCGGGCGCACATGGTTCCATAAGGCGACTGGACGTTGACGGTGTCGCCTTCGGCGATGCCGCGTTCTGCCGCGGCGTCCGGGTGCAGCATGATCAGCGGCAGCCGCTCGCCGCGCCCCGCCCGCTGCGCTTGCTGGTGCTGGCTGTGGCAGCGATCGGGCAGTTTGGCGCAGGTCAGCAGCAGGGGAAATGCCTCTGGCGGCGGCGCATCGCGAAATTCCGGCAGCGGTGGCTGGCCGATTGCCCGCAGCGCCTCGGCATAGATTTCCAGCCGTCCGCTCGGCGTGGCAAAGCCCTGGTCCTGATATTTCCGGTAACGGGTGTGCAGCGGCAGGACCACGCCTTCCGGCGCAGCGTGCAACGCTTCGGGCGTCAGCCCGCTGGGTTCAAGCACATACCGCAGCCCCGCCTGGGCGTCGCCATCGAAAAATTCTGCCTGCAAGCCCAGTCGGGTTGCCAGATCAAATACCAGCTCGGCATCCGAGCGCGCCTCGCCGCGCGGCACCACCACCGCCGTGCGCAGCTGCACCCGCGCTTCGGCCGCCTGATCGATGAAAAACCCGGCCTGCAGTCCCGCGCGCTCCCACGGCATGGCAATGGGAAACAGGATGTCGGCGTCGCGGCTCATGGCCGAGTGAAAAAAATCGGCATGTGCAAAAAATTCAAGTGACTGCAACGCCTGCCGTCCCTGTTGCGGGTTGGCGCGCGTGGCCAGCAGATTGGCGCCAAAGGACAGCAGGCCGCG
>CAYGMS010000205.1:0-2194 GCA_964350905.1 uncultured Thiobacillus sp.
TTATGCAACTCAAAGGCTCAAAAACCGAAGACCATTTGAAGGCCGCCTTCGCCGGTGAATCACAGGCCAACCGCCGTTACCTTTACTTCGCAGCAAAAGCGGACGTGGAAGGCTACAACGACGTGGCCTCAGTGTTCCGTTCCACAGCCGAGGGCGAAACCGGCCACGCGCACGGCCACTTGGAGTATCTGGAAAAATGTGGCGACCCCGCAACCGGCATGACTTTCGGCCCCACCGCCGATAACCTGAAGACCGCGATTGCAGGCGAAACCCACGAGTACACCGACATGTATCCCGGCATGGCCAAGGATGCACGTGCGGAAGGTTTCGATGAAATCGCCGACTGGTTCGAAACGCTGGCCAAGGCCGAGCGTTCGCACGCCAACAAGTTCCAGAAGACGCTGGACACCCTGGGTTCGTAATTTGGCCCAATCAAAAAGCGGGTCGGGTTCGGCCCGCTTTTTTTTAGTCTGCTGTTTTGTTCGTACCATGTTTGAATTGGAGTTCGCATGAGCATAGGCGAAGGCAACCTCGAAGCCCCGACCCGTCACCCGCTGGACTGGAAAAACCCGGATTTCTACGACGAAGACAAGCTCAACCATGAGCTGGAACGTGTGTTTGACGCCTGCCATGGCTGTCGCCGCTGCGTGTCGCTGTGTACCGCGTTCCCGACGCTGTTCGATCTGGTGGACGAGTCCTCGACGATGGAGGTGGATGGCGTCGCCAAGTCCGACTACATGAAGGTGGTGGATGAATGCTACCTGTGCGATCTCTGCTACATGACCAAATGCCCGTATGTGCCGCCGCATCCGTGGAACATCGATTTCCCGCATGTGATGCTGCGTGCCAAGGCGATCAAATTCAAGAAGGGCGGGACAACGTTCCGCGACAAACTGCTGTCATCAACCGACGCGATGGGCAAGCTCGCGTCGATTCCCGTGGTGGTGCAGGCGGTCAACGCCAGCCTGAAGGTCAAGCCGATTCGCAAGATGATCGACAGCGTGCTGCACATTCACGCCGAGCGTGAGCTGCCGGAATACGACAGTGCCAGATTCCGTTCCACCGCCAGGCCACGCAGCGATTTTGCCGAGAAAGCCGGCGAGAAGACGCCGGGCAAGGTGGCGATTTATTCGACCTGCTACGTGAACTACAACGAGCCCGGCATTGGCCATGACCTGCTGAAGCTGTTGGCGCACAATGAAATCCCTGCCGTACTGGTGGACAAGGAATCCTGCTGCGGCATGCCCAAGCTGGAACTGGGTGATCTCGAAGCGGTGGCCAAACTGAAGGAAATCAATATCCCGCACCTGGCCAAGCTGGCGCGCGCGGGCTACGCGATCCTCACCCCGGTGCCGTCGTGCACGCTGATGTACAAGCAGGAACTGCCGCTGATGTTCCCCGATGATGCCGATGTGCAGGCGGTGAAAGCAGCGATGTGGGACCCGTTTGAATACCTGATGGCACGCAACGTCGATGGGCTGCTGAAAACCGACTTCACCGCGCCGCTTGGCAAGGTGGCGTACCACGTGCCGTGCCACCAGCGCGTACAAAACATCGGCAACAAGACGCGTGATGCACTGCAACTGGCCGGCGCCGAGGTGACGCTGGTCGAGCGCTGCTCGGGCCATGACGGCACCTGGGGCGTGAAGAGCGAGTATTTCGACAAATCGATGAAGATCGGCCGCCCGGTGTTCCGCCAGATGGCCGAGCCGCAAGCCGATTATGTTAGCTCGGACTGCGCGATTGCCGCGCGCCACATCCTGCAGGGCATGGGCGAATCCACGGCGCAGAAACAGCATCCGATCACACTGCTGCGCATCGCTTATGGCCTGGAATGAATCATTTTTCAAGGATTAGCAAGGAGATGAACATGCCGCAACACATTACCCGTGACAGCCTGATGACCCTGGAGAGTTATGCCAAGGTACGTACCACGCTGCGTGCCGAGATCATGGCACACAAGAAGAATCGCATGGTCGAACTGGGCGACCATGTCACGCTGATTTTCGAAGACGAAAAAACCATGCGTTACCAGATTCAGGAAATGCTGCGCACCGAGCGCACGTTCGAAGATGCCGGAATTCAGGATGAACTCGACGCCTACAACCCGCTGGTGCCGGATGGCAGCAACTGGAAAGCGACCATGATGATCCAGTATCCCGATCAGGATGAACGCAAGGTGGCGCTGGAGAAT
>CAYGMS010000205.1:2294-4806 GCA_964350905.1 uncultured Thiobacillus sp.
GACCATGATGATCCAGTATCCCGATCAGGATGAACGCAAGGTGGCGCTGGAGAATCTGAAAGGGATCGAAGACCGCGTATGGGTGCAGGTAGCCGACCAGCCCAGGGTCTTCGCTATTGCGGACGAGGACATGGAACGCGAGAACGCCGAGAAAACCTCGGCGGTACATTTCCTGCGTTTTGAACTCGATGCCACCTCGGTTGCCGCCGCCAAGGCTGGCAGCCCGATCCGCATGGGGATTGATCTTGATGTCTACAAGGTGGAGTCCATGACACTGCCGGAAAACATCCGTTCAGCACTCGTGGTGGATTTGGCCTAAATTCAATCTAGGCGGTAACTCCATGCATATCGCCTTTCTTGAAGGAGGGCGTGATGCTGGATCAGATTCTGGTTCGACAGGTTCAGAGACGACTGAAGGCTTCCGGCTTGCCTCTGGTGGTCAAGTTGTGGAATGGCCAGCAGATTGGAGACGATGCGCTTGCTGGTGTGCGGATTCGACTGCACCAGCTGGCCAGCCTGAAGGCCATGGCCAAGCCCAGCCTTGGCACCTTGGCGCGTGCCTATGTCGAAGGCGAACTTGATCTGGAAGGCGACATTCGTGACATCCTGAATCTGGGTGACCGCCTGTGCAATGCTGGCGACTGTACGCCGACAACCGGCTCGGGTGGATGGAAATGGTGGCGCCATACACGCACCCGGGACCGCAAGAACATCCAGTATCACTACGACATTTCCAACGATTTCTACGGCCTCTGGCTGGACACGCGGCGAGTCTATTCCTGTGCTTATTTCAAAACGCCAGACATGAGTCTGGACGCCGCCCAGGTCGCCAAGCTCGATCACATCTGCCGCAAGCTCAACCTCAGGCCCGACGAGCTGTTTCTAGATATTGGCTGCGGCTGGGGGGGCTTGATTCTGCACGCGGCCAAACATTACGGCGTACGGGCGGTGGGCATCACACTATCCGACGACCAGCATGAATATGTCAGCCGTCTGATTGACGCGCAGGATCTTGCGGCACGGGTTGAGGTACGCAGGATGGACTATCGCGACGTATCCGAACTGGGTGCTTACGATAAGATCGCCAGTGTCGGCATGTTCGAACACGTCGGTCATACGAATCTCGCTGCCTATTTCGACAAAATCGCCGCGCTGCTGAAACCGGGCGGACTGGTACTCAATCATGGCATCACCACGGCCCAGCCCGATGCCATCGGCCTTGGCAGCGGGATTGCTGAATTCATTGAGGATTACGTATTCCCGGGCGGTGAACTGGTGCACGTGTCCGACGTGCTGCGTGCCGCTTCAGTCAGTGGACTTGAATGCCTCGATGCCGAGAACCTACGTCCCCATTACGCCAGCACCCTGTGGCACTGGGTAACCCGGCTGGAAGCGCATGCCGACGAAGCCCGCCAACTCATTGGCGAGCAGAGATATCGTATCTGGCGTATCTATATGGGGGGCGCCGCCTATGCCTTTGAGCATGGCTGGATGGAGCTTTGGCAAGTGTTGGCGGGCAAGGGCGTGGCTGGCTGTCAGCCGAATTATCCGTTCAAGCGGGATTTCATCTATCTGGATGCGTGAGTGTCGTTTTGCAGAGGGCGGACAGCCTTGAGATGGGGAAACGGCCAGATTGCCCATTCATGAGGATTGTTGCTCAGTTTGGCTCAATTTTGGCCGTTAAGTGACGAGCAGCGCCGGGGGGCGCGTCGGCATAGGGTTTTCTGTGAAGCGGTTGATCGAAAAATTTGTGACTGGACTTGCCCGGCTGGCTTTTTGGCGCAAGCTGGTTCCAGTCGTTGAGGAAAGCCAGGAAAGCGCACTGCCTGTTTTCACGGAGCTGCGGGCCCTTGTTTCAGCGCCTGATTCTGCTTCGGAACCGGTCATCCCAGATTCTCCGTTGCCTGAGCTTACGGCTCCCGATCAATCGATTCCGGACACCATGTCTACTGAGCTGCTGGAACTGTCTGAGCACTCAGTTCAGCCCGAACAGCCCGAACCTGTTGCGACGACGGGCACGGAATCAGAGGAGTCCGCTCTTACGCCAACCTTTGCGGTTGCGACTCTGGATCAAGCTCCGGCTATACAGGAACCATCCGGGGCAGTCGCACCAACAGACGCTGTGCCCGAGAAATTGTCGCTATTGGCACGGTTAAGGAAGCTGTTTCGTAGGAAGATCAACCTGGGTACTGAAGAAAATACGGAACCGGGGCAGCCAGAATCCGAATTGCCGGATGGACGCAAATCCGATCAGGCTGGCCTTTCAGTGAGTACTGAGGTGCCGGCAGAGGCTGCGCCCGAGAAACTGTCCCTGCTGACGCGATTGAAGAATGTGTTTCGCCGGAAATCCGGGCCGGACGCTGAAAATGACGCGGAAACCGCCGCATCCCATGAAGCAGCACATGCTGTGGAAGGCGAAGCGGTTGAAGTGGGCCGCTTGCAGCGCGTGCGCGCCAGGCTGTCGAACAAGTGGGTGTGGATTCCGGGGCTGAGCATTATTTTGCTGGTGCCG